>NZ_JADFUD010000031.1:0-97612 GCF_054820065.1 Bradyrhizobium sp. UFLA06-06 | reverse complement strand
GAAAACACGGGGCGATTTGCTGGACATACGTTCTCCGTTAGAGAACTGTCCCTAATTTCCCGTGTCTCACTTTTGGGGTGCACTCCAATAGCATTTTCCCGGATTTCGCTTCGCTGCATCCGGGCTACCGATCCCTCCCCTCTCCTTGACTCGCTCCCCGGCCGCGCCCAGAACCACTGGCAACGCAATGGAGGAGCGCATGTTCAAGGATCTGTTTTCGCTGAAGGGCCGCGTCGCACTGGTAACCGGGGGATCGCGCGGCATCGGCAAGATGATCGCGGCCGGCTTCCTCGCGCAGGGTGCCGCCAGGGTCTACATCACCGCGCGCAAGGCAGGTCCCTGCGAGGCGACCGCCCAGGAGCTGTCCGCCGCCTATGACGGCGAATGCATCGCGCTGCCGATCGACATCTCGACCGTCGAGGGCTGCGAAAAGCTCGCGGGCGAGATCATCAAGCGCGAGCCGAAGCTCGACATCCTCGTCAACAATGCCGGCGCGGCCTGGGGCGCGGACTTCGACGAATTCCCGGAGAGCGGCTGGGACAAGGTGATGAACCTCAACGTCAAGTCGATCTTCTTCCTGACCAAGGCGCTGGCCAAGCCGCTGCGCGCGGCGGCGACGCACGACAGGCCGGGCAAGGTGATCAACATCGCCTCGATCGACGGCATCTTCGTCAACCCGATGGAGACCTATTCCTATGCCGCGAGCAAGGCCGCGGTGATCCATCTGACGCGCCGCATGGCGACCCGCCTGGTCAAGGACAATATCAACGTCACCGCGATCGCGCCCGGCGCCTTCAAGTCGGACATGAACCGCGCCGCGCGCGACCACGCCGACGAGGTCGCCAAGCGTGTGCCGGCGAAGCGCGTCGGCAGCGACGAGGACATGGCAGGCACCGCAATCTATCTCGCCTCGCGCGCCGGCGACTACGTCGTGGGCAACACCATCGCGGTCGATGGCGGCGTGGTCTATGCGACGGCAGGGCTGGAGATCGCGGGCTAAGCGGCCGCGCGACCGACCTACGGCAACGGCTCCGCCGAAGGGCGGGGCCGTTTTTGTCGCTGGTTCACCTGCTTCCATAGGGCTGTCCCTCTGGCGTTGTCATTCAAATGCATTACATTGGATGTGAGTGAAGGAGATCGCTATGGCTTCGAATGCCCTGGTCCAAACCCGCATCGATGCGGACGTAAAGGAGAAGGCCACCGAGGTTCTGGAGAACATGGGTCTCACAGTATCCGACGCCGTGCGGATTCTGCTGACACGCACGGCCAATGAAGGAATGCTTCCACTGGAGCTCGTGAGCAACAGCCAGGCTTACGACAGCTGGTTTCGCGAGAAGGTGCACCAGGCGTTGGCGGATACCCAGCCCGGTCTCGATGATTCCGAGGTCGAAGCGCATTTCGCGCAACGCCGCGCCGCCGCGCTTCGAAAAGCGACAGGGCGTAAGCGGTGAAACTCGTCTGGTCGCGCTTCGCGTTATCCGATCGCGACGACATTTTCAGCTACATCGAGGCCGAGAATCCTCGTGCGGCCGTCTATGTTGACGAACAGATTGCTGATGCTGCGCGGCGCCTGCTCGACTTTCCTGACAGTGGCGGCCCGGGCGTGTCGCCGGCACGCGCGAGTTGGTCATCCCGCAAACACCTTATGTCGCAGCGTACCTTGTCGACGGCGAGACTGTTCGCATCTTGCGCGTGCTTCACGGCGCGCAGATGTGGCCCGACGAACTTACAAATGACGATTGAGGCCAGGCTCCGTACCGGCATCTGATCAAAAAAGAAAGGGACGAGCCCGGGACCTTTTCGGCTCGCCCCTTCCTGTTCTCTCCCTGCGGAAAGAAACCGTTAGGTCACGATGCGATTTTCGCATCACGACCTAATCTGTTGCTTAAGCATGATCTCTTCGGAAAACCGCTTCACACTTTTCCGGATCATGCTCGCGCCGATCAGCTCTCGATCCTCACATATTCGAAGTCGCCGGGCTTGTTGTCGATGCCGACCTTGGGCGCCGAGATCCACGAGGCGAACTCGCCGGGTTCGGTCACCGGCTTCATCAGCGAGGCGATGAAGTCGCCGTCCGCGGTCGACGGCAGCCAGTCGTTCTTGCGCTTGGCCCAGGTGGCGTCGTCGATCAGCAGGCCATCGGGCGTCGCATGGACGTCCTTGAACTCGCCGATCTGGCGGTGGAAGGCGGTGTTCGGCACCGCCAGCTTGTAGTCGATGCCCGCGGTCGAGATCACCTTGTTCCAGCGCAGCATGCCCTTGACGCAGTCCTGCGTGTAGTCGTCGCGCAGCCGCATGTTGAGCGCGGTCAGCGCCGGCTCGTCGACCATCTTGATCTGGCCGTCCACCATCTTCATGACCGGATAGGTCGAGCTCTTGAGCTGGTGGTCGTCGTCGATCGTGGTCTCCTTGTAGCGGCCCTTGATGCCGGCGTTGAAGGCATTGGCCGCGTTGGTCGACACTTCCGAGCCGAACAAATCGAGCGACAGCGAATAGTGCAGGTTCAGCTTCTTCTGGATGGTCGGCAGGTCAATCACGCCAAGCGCGCGGATCCTGGCGATGTCGTTCGGATCGGTGATGCCGGCTTCCTTCATCGCATCGCAGGTGCGCTGCACGACGCGGGTGATGCCGGTCTCGCCGACGAACATGTGGTGGGCTTCCTCGGTCAGCATGAAGCGGCAGGTGCGCGACAGCGGATCGAAGCCCGACTGCGCCAGCGAGTGCAGCTGCATCTTGCCGTCGCGGTCGGTGAAGTAGGTGAACATGAAGAACGACAGCCAGTCCGGCGTCGCCTCGTTGAAGGCCCCCAACATGCGCGGGCTATCCGCGTCGCCCGAGCGGCGGCGCAACAAATCGTCGGCCTCCTCGCGGCCGTCGCGGCCGAAATATTTCTGCAAGAGGTAAACCATCGCCCAGAGATGGCGGCCTTCCTCGACATTGACCTGGAACAGGTTGCGCATGTCATAGAGCGAGGGCGCGGTCTTGCCGAGATGGCGCTGCTGCTCGACCGAGGCCGGCTCGGTGTCGCCCTGGATCACGATCAGGCGACGCAGCATCGCGCGGTGCTCGCCGGGGACCTCCTGCCAGGCCGGCTTGCCGTAATCCTCGCCGAACGGGATGACGCGATTTTCCTCCTGGGGAGCAAGGAGAATGCCCCAGCGATATTCGGGCATCCGCACGTAGTCGAACTTGGCCCAGCCGCGCGGATCGACCGAATAGGCGGTGCGCAGATAGACCAGCGACTCCTGGAAGCCCTCTGGCCCCATGTCGCTCCACCAGTCCATGTAGCCGGGGTGCCAGCCCTCCAGGGCTTTGAGCACCTGGCGGTCCTCGGCGAGATTCACATTGTTCGGAATCTTGGTCGAGTAATCGACGTTCATGATGTTCATGTTCATGGCCGTGCTCCCTTAAACTCGCGTCATGTCGAATTGCGCCTTCTGGCCGGTGCCGTAGCGGCGCAGTGCGCCGTCCTCACCGACCGCGTTCGGCCGCTGGAAGATCCAGTTCTGCCACGCGGTGAGGCGGGAGAAGATCTTCGATTCCATGGTCTCCGGACCGACGAAGCGCAGATTGGCTTCCATGCCGGTGAGGCCGTCGGGCGAGAACGAGGTGCGCTCCTCGAAGAACACGCGGACCTCGTCGTCCCAGTCGATGTCGTCGAGCGCGAAGGTGACGAGGCCGAGCTCCTCGGCCTCCTCCGCGTCGAGCGCCTTGCCGATCGACGCCTGCGCGCGCTCGAGATCCGACGGGTCGGCCTGGAAGCGCGATTGCAGCCGGGTCAGGCCGTGGCTCATCGGATAGGGCCCGAAATTCATCGCCGTCAGTTCGATCGCCGGCGGCGGGCGGTTGTCGCCCTGCTTCTGGCCGATCAGCATGTAGGAGCGGTCGGCGGCGAATACGAGCTCGGCCAAAGTGCCGACGAAGCAGGAGCCGGGCTCGACCAGCGTCACCAGCGTGCGCGAGGTGACGTCGATGCGCTTGAGCACGCGCTTCCAGTAATGCCTGACCTCGTTGACCAGCCAGTGCGCCTTGTTGGCCTCCAGGAACGCGTCATAGGACACGACATTGGCGCGGTCGCCATGGCTCTTGAACACCAGCATCGCGATCTCGAGCTCGTTGATGCGCAGATGCAGGATCGCATCGTCGAGCTCGCGGGCGACCTGCAGCGGCCAGAACGCCGGCCCTTGCGCGATCATGCCGTCGATGTCGGCGGGCGCTGTGGTCTCCGGTGCCTTGATCGAGATGGTGGCGATGCGCGCCGCGCGATCGATGTCGACGCTGACGAAGCCGTAGCGGATGGCGCTGTCGTCGATGGTGCGCGTCAGCGGCGCCAGCGCGATACCTTTGCCGGCGCCGTTGCGCTTCGACCTGGCGGCGAATTCCTTGACGCGCTCGGCCAGCTTGCCCTCGAGCTTGGAGTTCGGCGCAATCTCGTCGACCAGGCGCCAGGAGACGGCGCGCTTGCCCTTGATGCCTTCCTCGATGGTGCAGAAGAAATCGGCGTGGTCGCGGCGCACCTTGCGCTTGTCGACGACGCGCGTGAGCCCGCCGGTGCCCGGCAGCACCGCGAGCAGCGGCACTTCGGGCAGTGCGACGGCAGCAGCGCCGTCATCGGCCATCATGATGTGGTCGGTCGCGAGCGCGAGCTCATAGCCGCCGCCGGCCGCGGTGCCGTTGACGACGGTGATGAAGCTCTGGCCGGAATTCTCGCTGGAGTCTTCCAGGCCGTTGCGGGTCTCGTTGGTGAATTTGCAGAAGTTGACCTTGTGGGCATGGGTCGAGCCCGCCAGCATGCGGATGTTGGCGCCGGCGCAGAACACGCGGTTCTTGCCCGAGCGCATCACCACGACCTTGACCTCGGGATGCTCGAAGCGCAGCCGCTGCACGGCGTCCGCAAGCTCGATGTCGACGCCGAGGTCGTAGGAATTCAGCTTGAGCTGGTAGCCCTCGAACAGGCCGGCGTTCTCGTCGACGTCCATGGTCAGCGTCGCGACATCGCCGGCAACGTCGAGCTTCCAGTGCCGGTAGCGCGACGGATCGGTCTGGAAGTCGATGTACTTCGCCCCGCCTGCAAGGACGCGATCGTCACCAGCCATGGGCCACCCTTATCTGTTGTCTTGCTGTTGTTCGTTTGAAGGTTCGTCGTCGAGGTCTTCATGCACAATAATGCATGTTTTCGATCTGGTCTAGTTCAAAACGCAAAAACATGCATTTTGTTTCATGTTTGCGAAATTCATTCGCTCGGCCAATGGCCTGGCACCGGCACCAAAGGTCAGGCGGCCAGTGCCGGGTCGTCGCGGAGCGCCGCCCTGGCGAATTCGGTGACCGCTTCGAGCGTCACCGCGGGCGCCTCGCGATGCGGCGAATGGCCGGCGCCAGCGATGGCCACGACGTCGACCGGGCAGTAGCACTCGTCCTGGGCGATCTCGACCTGGCGCATCGTGCCGTACTGGTCAGCCGCGCCCTGCACGATCAGCACCGGCACGCGGATATAGGCGAGATATTCGGAGATATCCCAGTCGCGGAATGCCGGATCGAGCCAGGCGTCGTTCCAGCCATGGAAGGCGTTGTCGACGTCCTTGTGCCAGTGCGCCAGCTTCTCCTTCAGATTGGTGGTCTCATACGCCGTCTTGATCTCGGCGATCGACTGCACCGAAATGTCCTCGACGATGAAGTGCGGCGCCAGCAGCGCGAGGCCGTGCAGGCGATGATCCTGATGCGCGCCGGCATAGATCGCCGCGATCGACGCGCCGTCGGAATGACCGAGCAGCAAGCCGCGGCGGAAGCCGATCCGGTCGAGCAGCTTCGGCAGCACGTCGAGCGCCTCGCGATGCATGTAGTCGACCGGACGCGGCAGCTTCGCCGGCGACGACGCGCCATAGCCTGATCGCGAATAGGCGAACACGCCGGCGCCGGTCGCCGCCTGCAGCTTCTCGGGGAAGTCGCCCCACAACCCGACCGAGCCGAGGCCTTCGTGCAGCATCACGATGGTCGGCGCGGTCTCGGGTGAGGGACCGATCATGCGGTATTCGAGCTCGGCGCCGTCGATGCTGAGGAAGCCTGTGGGGTTTAGATTTTGCATGCAGGACCTTCCTCATCGTCGTCCCGGCGAAGGCCGGGACCCATAACCACAGGCTTCAGTTGTTGCGCAAAAGCCGTTGAACAGCGTCTTTCAAAACGAAAGCCACGGCGTATGGGTCCCGGCCTTCGCCGGGACGACGCCTGACTATTGCGCGCCATCCCGCAACTTGAATCGCTGTATTTTCCCGGTCGCCGTCTTCGGCAGATTGTCGACGACATCGATCCAGCGCGGATATTTCCACGGGCCGATCTTCTGCTTGACGTGCTCCTTCAGCGCCTCGTGCAGGCCGGCGGCCGAGCTTTCGGGCCGCAGCACGACATAGGCCTTCGGCTTGAGCAGGCCTTCCGGATCGGCTTCCGGCACGACGGCGGCTTCCAGCACCGCGGGATGGGTGATCAGCGCGCTCTCGACCTCGAATGGCGAGACCCAGATGCCCGAGACCTTGAACATGTCGTCGGCGCGGCCGCAGAAGGTGTAACGGCCGTCGGCATCGCGCGTGTATTTGTCGCCGGTGCGGGTCCAGGCGCCCTCGAAGGTGGCGCGGCTCTTGGCCCGCTGATTCCAGTAGCTCTCGCCGGCCGAGGGCGCATCGACCAGCAGCTCGCCGACCTCGCCGTCCGCGACGTCGGCACCGGCCTCGTTGACCAGCCGCACCTTGTAGCCGGGCACCGGACGACCGGACGAGCCATATTTGATGTCGCCGGGCGCGTTCGACAGGAAGATGTGCAACAGCTCGGTCGAGCCGACGCCGTCGAGGATGTCGACGCCGAACCGTGCGCGCCAGGCATTGCCGACCGATTCCGGCAACGCCTCGCCCGCCGAGGTGCAGACGCGCAGGCGATTGCCGCCGGACTGCGTTTTCGTCGCTTCGTCGTTCAGCATCGCCGCGAACAGGGTCGGCACGCCGAAGAAGATGCTGGGATGATATTTGTTCATCAGCGCGAATATCACGGCCGGCGTCGGCCGCTCGGAGTTCAGCACCGTGGTGGCGCCGACCGACATCGGGAAGGTCAGCGCATTGCCGAGTCCGTAGGCGAAGAACAGCTTTGCTGCCGAGAGGCCGACATCATCCTCGCGGATCCCGAGCACCTGCTTCGCGTAAGTCTCCGCGGTCGCCGCGAGATTGGAATGCAGATGGCGCACGCCCTTCGGCATGCCGGTCGAGCCCGACGAATAGAGCCAGAATGCCGGCTCATCGGCGTGCGTCGGCGCGGTCGCGAACGCGTCGCTCTCGCGCGCGATCTCATCGGACAGCTTGTTGTGGCCGTGCGCGTCCTTGCCGGAGACCACGACATGCTCGAGGTCGGGCATGCGCGCGATGATGTCCTTGACCACCGGCAGCAGCGCTTCCGACACGAACAGCACGCGGGCCCGGCAATCGCCGAGGATGTAGCCATACTGCTCCGCGGTCAGCAGCGTGTTGAGCGGCACCGGCACCACGCCGGCGCGGATCGCGCCCAGGAATACGATCGGGAAGTCGACCGTGTCCAGCATGATTATGGCGACCCGCTCTTCGCGGCGGACGCCGAGCCGGCGCAGCATGTTGCCGACGCGGCGGGTCTGCTGCTGCAACTGGCCATAAGTGATTTGCGACACCGTATCGTCGAACACGACCTTGTCGCCGCGGCCTTCATCGACGTTGCGGTCGAGCAGCCAGGAGACCGCGTTGTAAGTCATGCTCCGCTCCTCGGACCCGGACGTGCCACGCTTCCCTCTCCTGTGAATTTAAGAATTATAATTCATACAAAGCCACCACGTTGGCTTGCTGTCAATCCTTATCGGCACTATGTTTCCTAGAACCTCGGTCTGATTCAGTCAGGACCGCGCGTCGTACAGGGATCATGACCGCAGCCAACGACCCGGAAACCGACTTCCTTGAGCAGCTCGGCCAGCGCGTGCGCACGATGCGCGCCCTGCGCGGCATGTCGCGCAAGGTGCTCGCCAAGGTTTCCGGCATTTCCGAACGCTACATCGCCCAGCTCGAAAGCGGCAAAGGCAATGTCTCGATCGTGCTGCTGCGCCGTGTCGCAGGCGCGATGGGTGCGCATCTCGAGGACCTGATTCCCTCCAGCGAGCCCGTGCCGGACTGGGCCGTCATCCGCGATCTCCTGCGCAAGGCGTCGCCGAGCCAGATCGCGCAGGCCAAGGACATGCTCGCCGGCAGCAGCCCGCTGGCGCCGCGCCGCGCCTCCTTCTCCGGCATCGCGCTGATCGGCCTGCGCGGCGCCGGCAAGACCACACTCGGGCGGATGCTGGCGAAGAAGATCGGCTGGAGCTTTGTCGAGCTCAACAAGGAGATCGAGGCGCAGAACGGCCTCTCGGTTGCCGAGATCATCGCGCTGTACGGCCAGGAGGGCTTTCGCCGCATGGAGCAGGCCGCGCTGACGCAGCTGCTCGCGCGCAAGGAATTGATGGTGCTGGCGACCGGCGGCGGCATCGTCTCCGAGGCGTTGACCTTCGACCTGATCCTGTCGTCGTTCTACACGATCTGGCTGAAGGCCGAGCCGGAAGAGCACATGGCCCGCGTCCGCCGCCAGGGCGATCTGCGCCCGATGGCCGACGACCGCTCGGCGATGGCGGAATTGCGCAACATCCTGGTCAGCCGCGAGCCGCTCTACGCCCGTGCATCCGCCGTGGTCGACACCGCCGGCCTCTCGGTCGACGCTGCCGCCGCGCGGCTGATCGATTCGGTGCGACCGGTGCTGCAGAACGAGGCGCGCTCGTTCGGGCTGCGCAGCGTGGCGCTGTAGGCGCACCACAACTCCTGCGTCACAACCGGTTTATCCCCTCATCCTGAGGAGCTTGCGCAGCAAGCGTCTCGAAGGACGAGGCCACTAGTCGGGCCTCATGGTTCGAGACGCGCTTCGCGCTCCTCACCATGAGGGACCTCCCACGCATTAAAACTACAGCAACCGGCTCTTCACATCATCGGCGCCGTCGCGCAGCAGCGGCAGGAAGCGGTCGATCAATTCCTGCATTGGCACGCGATCGACATGCGCGCCCATGTTGATCGCGGCGACGATGGTGCCGTCGTAGCGGTGCACCGGCACCGAGATGGAGCGGAAATGCGGCTCGGCCTCGCGATCGACCAGTGAGTAGCCCTGCGCGCGATCGGCGATGATGGTGGCGAGCAGCTTCTTCGGATCGGTGACGGTCTGCGCCGTCACCGGATCGCGGCGCATCGTCCTCAGCCGCGCCGCGAGCTCGGCATCAGTGAGCCGGCCGAGCATCGCGCGGCCGACCGAGGTGCAGAACGCCGGGAGCCGGTAGCCGATGTCGAGACCGGCGGAGAACACCCGGGTCGGGCTCGAGCGCGCCACGAACACGACGTCGTCGCCGTCGAGCAGTGCGAGCGAGGCAATCTCCTGCGCTGCCGTCGCGATGCGATCGAGCACCGGCTGCAGCACCGTCACCACCTGGTTGGATTGCAGGAACGAGCCCGCCAGCGTCAGCACATGCGGCGTCAGCGTGAACAGCTTGCCGTCGGTGGCGACGAAGCCGCCATGCGCGAGCGTGAACAGGATGCGGCGCGCGGTGGCGCGCGGCAGATCGGCGGCGCGCGCCAGATCGCTCAGCGTCGCAGGACCCGACACGGTGCCGAACACCTGCAACAGGCGCAGGCCGCGATCGAGCGCCTCGACGAAGTCGGTGGCGCGCTCGTCCTGGTCGGTCCGCTTCAGCTTGGGCATGGCGTTTTAGGTTGGGCTTTGGCTTTGAACGGTTCAAAAATTGCACTTGCTGTCCAAGACAGACATGGCATAATTCGCACATTCGTTCAATAGGCGAACAAATCCAAATCCGGGAGACGCCGCCATGATGAGCCAGGAAGCGAACGATCTGATCACCCGCACCGGCCGCAAGGACCCGTGCGGCAAGCTGATGCGGAGCTACTGGCAGCCGGCGGCGCTGGTGGATGAATTGGACGGGCCGCGCCCGGTTCGGCCGGTGCGCCTGCTCGGCGAAAACCTGGTGCTGTTCCGCGGCGAGGACGGAAGCTACGGGCTGATCGATCGCCATTGCGCGCATCGCGGCGCCGACCTCGCCTTCGGCCGGCTCGAGAATGGCGGGCTGCGCTGCGCCTTCCACGGCTGGCTGTTCGACACGTCAGGCCAGTGCATCGAGACGCCGGCGGAGCCGGCCGGCTCGCAGCTCTGCAAGGGCATCAGGCAGCGTTCCTATCCCGTGGTCGAGAAGAGCGGCATCCTGTGGGCCTGGCTCGGCGAAGGCGCCCCGCCCGCCTTTCCGGAGCTCGACTGCTTCGTCGCGCCCGGCAGCCACACGTTCGCATTCAAGGGCCACATGAACTGCAACTGGCTGCAGGCGCTCGAGGTCGGCATCGATCCGGCGCACGCCTCCTTTCTGCATCGCTTCTTCGAGGACGAGGACACCTCGGCCGCCTACGGCAAGCAATTCCGCGGCGCCTCGGCCGGCAGCGACATGCCGATGACCAAGATCCTGCGCGAATACGATCGGCCCATCATCAATGTCGAGCACACCGAATACGGTCTGCGCCTGATCGCGCTGCGCGAGCTCGGCGACGAGCGCACCCATGTGCGCGTCACCAACCAGCTATTCCCGCACGGCTTCGTCATCCCGATGTCGACCGAGATGACGATCACGCAGTGGCACGTGCCGGTCGATGACGAGAATTGCTACTGGTATGCGATCTTCACCAGCTACGCGGCGCCGGTCGACAAGCAGAAGATGCGCGACCAGCGGCTCGAGCTCTATACGCTGCCCGACTACAAGTCGCGCAAGAACAAGAGCAACGATTACGGCTTCGATCCGCACGAGCAGGCGACCGAGACCTATACCGGCATGGGCACCGACATCAACGTGCATGACCAGTGGGCGGTGGAATCGATGGGGGCGATCCAGGACCGCACCAACGAGCATCTCGGCCAGAGCGACAAGGCGATCGTGCAGTACCGTCGCCTGCTGCGACAGGAGATCGAGAAGGTTGCAGGCGGCGAGAAGCCGATGCTGTTCCTCGACGACGCCTCCGCGCGCAGCATCCAGGGCCCGGCCACGATGGACGGCATCGGGCCGACCCAGGGCTGGGAGCTCTACTGGATGGAAGTCGACGTCAAGCGCCGCCGCGGCGCGCCATGGGCCGCCCCGGTGCCGCGCGAGATCGCCGGCAAGGTGCATCATCTGACGGCGGCGGAGTGATGTGTGTGGACTTGTCATTCCGGGGCGATGCGGCAGCATCGAACCCGGAATCTCGAGGTTCCGGGTCTGGTCCTTCGGACCATCCCGGAACGACAGCAACAAAGGAGTGACGCGGTGAGCTTCGTCGAGCGTCACGGCCTGTGGTCGGATGAGCAGAAGGAGGCCGCACAGCGCCTCCGCCGCATCGTCGAGGAGAAGAACCTCGAAGTCATCCGCCTGTCATTCCCCGACCAGCATGGCATCCTGCGCGGCAAGACGCTGATCGCCGGCGAAGCGCTGCGCACGCTGGAGGGCGGCTGCTCCATCACCACGACGATGCTCGCCAAGGACACCTCGCACAAGACGGTGTTTCCGGTGTTCACATCAGGCGGCGGCTTCGGCATGAAGGAGATGGAAGGCGCGGCCGACGTGCTGATGGTCGCCGATCCCACCACGTTCCGCGTGCTGCCCTGGGCTGACAACACCGGCTGGCTGCTCTGCGACCTCTATTTCAGCGACGGCCGGCCGGTGCCGTTCGCGACCCGCAACCTCTATCGCAAGGTGCTCGATCAGCTCGCCGGCCGCGGCTACGATTTCGTCGCCGGCCTCGAGGTCGAATTCCATCTGTTCAAGCTCGACGACGCCCACATGGCGCCGGAGGATGCCGGCCAGCCCGGACGGCCGCCGTCGGTCAGCCTGCTGTCGCACGGCTATCAGTACCTCACCGAGCAGCGCTACGACCTGATGGAGCCGGCGCTCGAGATCATTCGCCGCGATATCATCGCGCTCGACCTGCCGTTGCGCTCGGTCGAGGTCGAGTTCGGCCCGAGCCAGTGCGAATTCACCTTCGCGCCGACGGTCGGGCTCGCGCCGGCCGACACCATGGTGCTGTTTCGTTCGGCGGTGAAACAGATCGCGCGCCGCCACGGCTATCACGCGACCTTCATGTGCCGGCCGAAACTGCCGAACGTGTTCGCAAGCGGCTGGCACCTGCACCAGTCGCTGGTGTCGCGCGCGGGCGGCGAGAACGCCTTCATGGCCAAGGAAACCGCCGAGCCGCTGAGCGCGCTCGGCCGCGCCTGGCTGGCCGGCCTGATCGAGCACGCGCGCGCCTCAACCGTGTTCACGACGCCGACCATCAACGGCTACAAGCGCTACCGCTCCTATTCGCTGGCGCCGGACCGCGCGATCTGGGGCCGCGACAACCGCGGCGTGATGATCCGCGTGCTCGGAGCGGCCGGCGATCCGGCGACCCGGCTGGAGAACCGGATCGGCGAACCCGCCGCCAATCCCTATCTCTACATGGCAAGCCAGATCCTCTCCGGCCTCGACGGCGTCGACCGCAAGCTCGACCCCGGCCCGTCCGCCGACACGCCCTACGAGACCAAGGCCGCGCTGTTGCCGAAATCGCTGCGCGAGGCGGTGTTCGCCCTCAACGACGATCCGTTCTTCCGTCAGGCGCTGGGGCCGGAGTTCGTCGACTACTACGTCTTCATCAAGAACGCGGAGATCGAACGCTTCCAGGCCGAGGTGTCGGACTGGGAGCACCGCGAATATTTCGAGATGTTTTGACGGAAGCGTCGGCGCAGGCGCCCCCGCCGCTCTACAGCATGATCCGGAAAAGTGTGAAGCGGTTTTTCCGAAAAGATCATGCTCAAAGAAGGAGCTAAAGCGCGATGACGATTCAACCCAATCTCATCGCGCTTTAGACGCTTGCAAGGTGAGCCGCAACGGCCGCTTCGTTCCATTCCAGACCGACACCAGGCGTGTCGGGAATATGCAAAAGACCATCCTTGATTTCATATGGCCGTTCGAGAATCGGATCGGCCCAGTCCTGCCATTCCAACCAATGGGCGGTCTCGGTTGCGCGCATGACGTGAGCGGCAACTTCCGGATAAAGATGCGTTGAGATGGGGATACCCGCCGCGCCGGCGATCGCAGCCGCGCGCATCCAGCCCGTTACCCCGCCGATGCGCATGAAATCCGGCATCACCAGGTCGCAAGCCTTTTTCGCGATCGCCTTATGCATCTCCCTCGGACCATAGAAGTTCTCGCCGATCTGGATCGGCGTCTTCAGCTCCGCCGCCAGTTGGGTGTGCCCGTCAAGATTGTCATAGACGACGGGCTCTTCGATCCAGTCGAGGCCATAATCATCGATCGCATGGCACCGTTCGATGGCTTCGGCGAGATTTAGCCCCTGGTTGTAGTCCACCATCAAATGCATGCGATCGCCGACTGCTTTTCGAACGGCGTCGAGGGTCGCCAGATCCTTGTGCGGATCGCTTCTGCC
This sequence comes from Bradyrhizobium sp. UFLA06-06, assembly GCF_054820065.1. Lineage (NCBI taxonomy): Bacteria > Pseudomonadati > Pseudomonadota > Alphaproteobacteria > Hyphomicrobiales > Nitrobacteraceae > Bradyrhizobium > Bradyrhizobium sp. UFLA06-06. Next base: position 84,089 of record NZ_JADFUD010000031.1, on the reverse strand, counting down.
GAGGCGCAATTTCAGGGCTGCAAACCCTCCTTCGTCCCGCAATTCCAAAGCCTCGGCTGCGACGGCGGCCGGCTCCTTCAGCCAAAGGCCGTTGCTGTTGTAGGATCTCACGGCGCCGACCGTCGCCCCCAACAGCACGCACAGCGGCTTGTTTGCGGCTTTCGCCAACGCGTCCCACGCGGCCATGTCGAGGCCCGACGCCGCGATCATCGACAATCCCTCATAGCCGACGAAGTGAAGCGATTTGCGCGCCGCCGCGAACAACTCGACGGGCGCCACGCTCCGACCTCTGAGCAATTCGCCGAGATCATGCAACGCCGGAACCAGATATCGCAGCGATTTCACGATGTAAGGCTCGAGATAGCTTCGCCCGACAATGCCCTCCTCCGTCACCAGATCGACGAGAACGAGCGGCCACTCCGACAGCGTGGCAATGCGCGCGACCACGGGCCGCTTCAGCTTGATCACCACCGGACGAGCTTTGATCTCTCTGAGCGTCAATGAATCGGGCATGGCATTGGCTTTCGCAGCGCGAGGAAGCTGACTGGCGCGGGCCGAACAATCCCGGAAAGCCATTCCAATTGGTTTTTCAACCGATGTAAATTCACTACCTGGTATATTTAAGAGGTGGCTGCATGGCGCGATCTGCAGAACCGACCCGGCGGCGCATCCTTGCGGCCGCATACGTCCTGTTTCGCCAGCGCGGATACAGCCGCGTGAGCATGGACGAGATCGCATCGGCGACGAGGGTTACGAAGCGCACGCTCTACAATCATTTTCAAAGCAAGGATCAGCTGCTCGCCTTCGTGCTCGAAGCCCAGAACGAACTGGCCCTGGCTGCGTTCGCGACGTTTGGCGACAAGCTGTCCGGCTCGCCGGCGGCGATCATCGACGGCCTGTTCCGCGACCTCGCGGTCTGGGCGGACAGGCCGCGATGGGCCGGCTCGGGATTCACCAGGCTGGTCATCGAGCTGGCCGATCTCCCCGGCCATCCCGCACGCGCAATTGCGCGCCGACACAAGGCCTTGCTCGAAACCCATCTCGGCGACTTGCTGAAGCGGGCCGGTGTCCGCGAGGCTGACCGCCGTGCACGCGAGATCTGGCTGCTGTCGGAGGGCGCGATCTCCCTGATGCTGGTGCACGGCGATCGCGCCTATGCGTCGGCGGCAGCCGACGCAGCGAAGCGACTGCTGCGAGGCTCTTCACGGTAAGCCGCGGCAGCCCGCCTCTCTGATCCGTCATCCTGAGGAGCGCCAACGGGTCCGCGCGAAGCGCGGCCCGATGACAGGCTCCGCGCGTCTCGAAGGATGCACGGCCACCAGCCGGGGCATCGATCCTTCGAGACGCCTGCTACGCAGGCTCCTCAGGATGACGGCGATACGGCAATGCTTGCTGCTCAAATCCCGAGATACTTGTGCTGCAGATCCGGTTCGGCGAGCAGCTGCTCGCTGGTGCCGCTCCACACCGTGCGGCCGCGCTCGATGATGTAGTGGCGATCGGCGATGCGGGCGAGGTTCCCGACATTCTTGTCGATCACCAGCACCGACTGCCCGCGTCCCTTCAGCATCGACAGGCAGCTCCAGATCTCGTCACGGATCAAAGGCGCGAGGCCTTCGGTCGCCTCGTCGAGGATCAGCAATTTCGGATTGGTCATCAGCGCGCGGCCGATCGCGAGCATCTGCTGCTCGCCGCCGGACAGCGTGACGCCCATATTGCCTGTACGTTCGGCGAGCCGCGGAAACAGCGCGTGGATCTTGTCGATGGTCCAGGGGTCGGAGGCACCGAAGCGATTGCCCGACGCGGCGACGAGATTTTCGCGCACCGTCAGGTTCGGGAAGATCTGGCGGCCTTCGGGCACCAGGCCGATGCCGAGCTTTGCAATCTTGTAGGACGGCAGGCCGCGCACCGCCTCGCCGGCGAAACGGATGGCGCCTGATCGCGCCGGCGTCAGGCCCATGATCGAGCGAATCGTCGTGGTCTTGCCCATGCCGTTGCGGCCCATCAGCGCGACCATCTCGCCCGACTTGATCTGGAGCGACAGGCCGAACAGCACCTGGCTCAGCCCGTAGCAGGTCTCGATCCCATCGACTTCGAGCAAGGTATCAGCGGTTCTGGTATCAGCCATCCTGGCTTCAGTCATGGCGCGTCACCGCATGCTGTTCGCCGAGATAGGCGCGCTTGACCTCGTCATGCTTGCGGATCGCATCCGGCACGTCGCAGGCGATGACGCGGCCATAGACCAAGACCGTGATGCGGTCGGCGAGCGCGAACACCGCCTCCATGTCGTGCTCGACCAGCACGATGGTGACTTCCTTGCGCAGCTCCTTCAGCAGCGCGACCATCCGCGCCGATTCGGTGACGCCGAGCCCGGCCATCGGCTCATCCAGCAGCAACAGCTGCGGCCTGGTGGCGAGCGCGACCGCGAGCTCGAGCTCGCGCTGCTCGCCATGGCTCAATTGCGACACCACGATATCGGCGCGCGTGCCGAGGCCGACGCGCTCGAGCGCCGCGCGCGCGGACTCGCGCAGATGCCGCTCCTTGCGCGCATTGCCCCAGAAGCGGAACGAGTGGCCGTCATGCGCCTGCGCCGCCAGCGCGACATTGTCGATCGCGGAGAAATCCTTCAGCAGCGAAGTGATCTGGAACGAGCGCGCCAGCCCGAGCCGGCTGCGCTTGTAGGACGGCAGGTTCGTGACGTCGCGGCCGGCGAAGCGGATGGTGCCGGAGTTCGGCATCACCTGCCCGGTGAGCTGGCTGATCAGCGTGGTCTTGCCGGCGCCGTTGGGGCCGATGATCGCGTGCAATTCGCCTGGCACCACCTCCATCGAAAGGTTGTCGGTCGCGGTGATGCCGCCGAAGCGGCGGACCAGATTGTCGACGCGGAGCAAGGGATCAGGCAAGGAATCAGCCACGGCGCATCCTCCCGAGCAGGCCCATGATGCCCCCGCGCGCGAACAGCACGATCAGGAGCAGCACCGGACCCAGGATCAGCCCCGAATATTCGGTGAACTGCGACAGCAGCTCCTCGAGCAGGAGATAGACGATCGCGCCGATGACGGGGCCGAACAGCGAGCCCATGCCGCCGAGGATCACCATCACCATGAGATCGCCGGAGCGGGTCCAGTACATCACGGCGGGGCTGACGAAATCGGTGTTGTTGGCAAGCAGCGCGCCGGCCAGGCCGCAGATCGTGCCTGATATCACGAAGCAGACCAGGCGGTAGCGATTGGCATGGAAGCCGATCGCCTGCATGCGCTGCTCGTTGGAGCGGACGCCCTGCACCACGAGGCCGAAGCGCGAATTGACGATGCGCCAGATCAGATAGAGGCCGCCGAACAGGCAGGCCAGGCAGAGGTAATAGAACTGGTTGCGATCCGACAGGTTGATCAGGCCGGCGAAATCGCTGCGCTTGTAGACGGTGAGCCCGTCGTCGCCGCCGTAGCGCGACAGCGCGGAGGCGATGTAGTAGGCCATCTGCGCAAAGGCCAGCGTGATCATGATGAAGTAGACGCCGCGGGTGCGCAGCGAGAGCGCGCCGATCAGCAGCGCAAACAGCGCCGAGACGGCGAGCGCCACCGGCCACTGGATGAAGCCGGAGCCGATGCCCTCGGCGGCGAGGATGCCGACGGCATAGCCGCCGATGCCGAGATAGGCGGCGTGGCCGAAGCTCATCATGCCGCCATAGCCCATGATCAGATTGAGGCTCGCGGCGGCGAGCGCGAAGATCACGATGCGGGTGAACAGCGTGAGGATGAAGATATTGCCCGTGACCGCCGAATAGAGCGGCAGCAGGATCAGGGCGGCACACATCAGCGCCGCGACCACATTGGAGACGTTGAGCTTACCCGTCATCGTTTGGCCGCCGGGAACAGCCCCTCGGGCCGCAGCACAAGGATGATGGCCATCAGGAGGTAGATCAGCATCGAGGACAGCGCCGGCGCCGCGGTGGACGCCGCCGCCCCGCTCAAGACCTTGCGCAGCAGGTCGGGCAGGAAGGCGCGGCCCATCGTGTCGATGATGCCGACGAAGATTGCGGCCATGAACGCGCCGCGGATCGAGCCGATGCCGCCGATCACGATGATGACGAAGGCCAGGATCAGGATGTTCTCGCCCATGCCGATCTGCACGGTGAGGATCGGCGCCTGCATCAGCCCGGCGAGCCCTGCGAGCGCCGCGCCAAGGCCGAACACCAGCGTGAACAGCAGCTTGATGTTGATCCCGAGCGCCCCGATCATCTCGCGGTTGGAGGCGCCGGCGCGGATCAGCATGCCGATGCGGGTGCGCATCACGACGAGATAGAGCATCGCTGCGACCGCCAGCGCGACCACGATGATCATGAGGCGGTAGGCCGGATAGTAAACGCCGGGAATGATCTGCACCGGCACGGTGAGCCAGGCCGGCAGCGGCAGCGCGAGACCCGCCGGGCCCCAGATCAGCCGGACGGCGTCGTTGAAGAACAGGATCAGGCCGAACGTCGCCAGCACCTGGTCGAGATGGTCGCGGCCATAGAGATGCCTGAGCGCGACATATTCCAGCACGATGCCGAGCAGCAAGGTCGCCCCTAACGCCATCAGCGCGCCAAGAACAAAACTGCCGGTCCAGGCCACGAAGGTCGCGGCGAAATAGGCGCCCATCATGTAGAGCGAGCCATGCGCCAGGTTGACGAAGTCCATGATGCCGAACACCAGCGTCAGTCCGGCCGCCAGCAGGAACAGCAGGAGACCGAATTGCAGGCCGTTCAGAAGTTGTTCGACGACGAGATACATCGTGAGGCTACGTCACCTTTAAATGAAACAGCGGCAGCGCGCATGCGCCGCCGCTTATACGGCTTGTTGTTCTCCCTCGCCCCGCTCTTGCGGGGCCGGGACGAGCAAAGCTCGCCCTGAGAGGGTTGGGGTGACGGGCTCTTTCTGCGAGCCGAATTCGCGGAAAGAGCCCCTCACCCAATCGCTTCGCGATTGACCTCTCCCCGCAAGAGCGGGGCGAGGTGAACCGAAAGCAAGCCGCGCGCCAAAAAGACGCCCGACAATCACTTCATCGGACACTTGTCGTGGAAGCGATCCTGATCGTCCTTGACGATGGTCGCGACCGTCTTCAGCGACAGCTGGCCCTCGGCGTCCTTGACCACGTCCTGCAGGTAGAAGTTCTGGATCGGAATGTGGTTGTTGCCGTACTTGAACGGTCCGCGCACCGATTTGAAGTTCACCTTCTCCATCTCGGCCTTCATCGCGTCCTTCTTCGTCAGGTCGCCCTTCACCGCGACCACGGCGCTGTTGATCAGGTTGGCAGCGTCGTAGGACTGCGCGCCGTAGAAGGTCGGCCGCAGGCCCGGATACTTCTTGCGGTAGTCGGCGACGAACTTCTTGTTTTCCTCATTGGGCAGGTCGTTGACCCATTGCTGCGCGCCGGGAACGCCGAGCGCATTGTCCTTTTGCAGCGGCAGCGACAATTCGTCGATCGTGAACGCGGTATAGAGCGGAATCTGCTGCTTGATGCCGGCCTGCGCGTACTGGTTCAGGAACTGCACGCCGGCCGCACCCGGATAGAACACGAAGATCGACTCGGCCTTGGAGTTCTTCGCCTTGGTGAGCTCGGCGGAGAAGTCGAGCTGGCTCGGCCACACCGTATATTCCTCGCCGACCACCTCGCCCTTGAACGTGCTCTTGACGCCGGCCAGCATGTCCTTGCCCGCGGCGTAGTTCGGGCCGATCAGGAACACCGACTTGACGCCCTTCTGGTTCATGTAGGTGCCGACCGCCTGCGGGGTCTGGTCGTTCTGCCAGGAGGTCGAGAACACGTAAGGCGAGCACAGTTCGCCGGCGAGCTGCGACGGACCGGCATTGGCCGAGATCAGAAAGGTCTTCGAATCGACCGCGGTCTTCAGCGACGCCAGCAGCACGTTCGACCAGATGTAGCCGACGATGAAGTCGACCTTGTCGGACTGCACCAGCTTTTCGGTCTTCTGCTTGCCGACATCGGGCTTCTGCTGGTCATCCTCGTAGATCACCTCGACCGGCTTGCCGTCGATCTTGCGGCCGAGATGGTCGAGCGCGAGCTCGAAGGAATTGCGCATGTCGTTGCCGATCACGGCGGTCGGACCGCTGAAGGTCGAGACGAAGCCGATCTTGACGCTGTCAGCCGCCGTCGCGGGCTGCGCCAGCGCCAGAGCCATGGCGCCTGCCAGCCAAAATGCCTTTTTCATATTCACTCCCCTCCTCAACCAAAGATCCCGCCAGGCTCGATCCAAGAGGGCCCGGGGGTCACGCTTTGCGCGCGTCGTTCTGTGACGTATTTTGTGCGCGATATCGCAAGTCTGCAGCAAGCATGAACCGACGGCGCTCACTTAGAACCTTCGGCGCATACCCCAGCACCTTGCATCATAATTCGTCTAAATCGACCATGGCAAGAAATATAATGCCGGTTGCGTGGGCAACGATTGTCGCAGGCAGCGGCCTTCCGCAACGACCCACGCCCGCACTGCAGCAGGCTTTAACGATCCGGTAAAGCACCCGGAAACCACGGGCCGGCAAGCGCCTGCGGGCTTCATGGTCCGGAAAGCATCCCTGGCCGACGCTGCCGCCAAAGGGGTACGTCACATGCTGAATTACATCTTCGGCTTCAATGCCCGGATGGGCCGACTGGCTTTCTTCTTCTGCAGCTTCGTGGTGGGCCTCGGCTTTATGATGCTGGTCTACGGCGTCACCGGCAACGCACCGGCGAGCGGCAGTATGGACGTGCTGCTGGCGCAGGCATCGAGCAACCCCGTGCTGGTCATTGCCTTCTACGGCATGCTCGTCATCTGCTTCATGCTGCAGTCGATGCGGGTGCGCGACATGGGCTGGGATCCGGTCTGCGTGATGGCGGCATGGATCGCCCTCATCGTGCTCGACAGAGCCATCGCCGGACGATTTCCCGAATATGCGCTGACCTATCAGCACACCGAAACGGTGGTCGGCGCGGCCGTCAATGGCGCAATGAACATCGTCCTGCTGGTCTGGCGGAGCGGCGGCTATTTCGAAGAACCGCCGCCGTTGCCGCGTGAGACCAGCGGCGACGGCCTGTTTCAACGAAACAGCGCACCGGCCGCAGGCGGCAGCCGCGTCGCGCGGATCGCCAACGGTGAGTTCGGCGGAAAGACGCGCTAGCCGCTGTCGTCCCTGCGAAAGCAGGGACCCATAACCACCGTCCTGTGTTGTCGAAGCAAGCTGTGGCCCCAGCGATCCAAGACGATTCCCACTCGTGGTTATGGGTCCCGGATCGCGCTTCGCTTGTCCGGGACGACGCGGAGTTTGTGGCGCGATCACCAAGCCACAGGCTGGCGGCGAAAGCCGATCACCCCTTGTCCACCGCCCATTCGGCGCCGTCGATCGCATAGGACGCGTGGCGGAAATCCCTGATCGTCGCGACCTTGTCGGCCGACCAGTCGAGCAGCATGAACGATCGCGGCGGCGCGCCCTGTGCGTTCGGATCGAACACCAGGATCGCCGGACGTCCCTCGACCTGTCCGGTCACCAGGTGCCAGTCGTCGATCTTCGAGTAATTGCCGAAGTAGCGCGACACCTCGGCCTTGCCGTTCAGCCGTGTCCGGTTGACGAGCTCGAGCCTGATGTCATCGGCGATCATGGCGCGGATGGCGTCGAAGTCGCGGGCGTTGAAGCGGCTGACATAGGCGTTGAGCCTGACGCGGTCGGCCGGCGACAGGCCGGGCCGCGGCGCGTCGTCCGGCTCGGCGGCAAACTCGCGCAGCTGCGTGCGTCCACGGTGCAGCGCGGCTTTCACCGCAGGCAGGCTGAAATCCATGATGCCGCAGATCTCCTGCAGGGAGCAGCCGAGCACGTCCATCAGGATCACGCTGGAGCGCTGTGCCACCGGCAGGCGCATGAAGGTGCGCAGGCCGGTCGCGGCGATCTCGCGGCGGCCTACGTCATCGAGCTCTCCGGCCATCATGTCCACCTCCTCCGGCGCGTGGAGCGCTTCCTGGCGGTTGCGCCGCCTGAGGAAATCGAGCGCGGTGTTATGCGCGATCCGGAACAGCCAGGCTTGCGGATTCTGGATCGGCGCGGCGGCCCCGAAGGCTTCCACCGCCTTGATCAGCGCGTCCTGCAGCACATCCTCGCCGTCGATGACGGACCCGACCATACGGGCGCAGTAGCGATGCAGCCTTGGCCGCATCGCCGCCAAGAGCGCGTCGACGTCGGTCGCGGCCGGCGCTTGGTGTGGTGACGTCATGATGGCTCCGCCAGATCGGTGCACTGCCCGCCGGTTCAACGCTTGTCGGTTCACGGCTCATCCAGCATACGATAATTCCCGACAATCACCGCACTGCGAACGAGCGGCGGCTCGGCGCAACGATCGCGGATGCCGTCCTGGAAGGCCTGGAACGCGGCCAGTTTCGGGATCGGGCTCGAGCCGTCCTCGGCCGCGGTCTCGACCATGTGGATGAAGGTATCGTCCTCCAGCCGCAGGGTCAGATAGCGCACGCCGTCGGGCCTCGCCGCCTTCAGCTCGGCGAACACGGCCGACACCAGCGCGGCATTCTTCTCCGCCATCTCCGGCTTCGCCTTGTACCTGATCAGGGTCCGTCTCATCGCAGCCTCCTTGGCCTGGTTCTGCGGCCTGAACCGGCCGCGTCAGACCCAAGGACGTTCACCAACCGCCAAAGGATGCGGTCCCGCAAAAATAAATTTCGGCCGCATCCTTTGCCCGTTCCGGTTCGTCCTTGCCGGCGAAGCGCGCCGCAACCTCGCGGCGCGGCAACGGAGAACGACCATGCAGACCCCTCAGCAGCGCGCCGAACAGCGCTGGGTGCTCGGCCTCACCGCGCTGGCATCCTTCATGATGGCGCTGGACGCCATGATCATGACCACCGCCTTCGCCACCATCCGCGCCGATTTCGGAAGCCGGGTGGAGACGCTGCAATGGACCGTCAACGCCTTCAACCTGACCTTCGCGGTGCTGCTCCTGACCGGCGCGGCGCTCGGCGACCGGTTCGGGCGGCGCAGGATGTTCGCGGCCGGTATCGGCCTGTTCGTCGTGGCATCCGCAGCCTGCGCGCTGGCCGGCAACGCCACGGCACTGATCGCCGCCCGTGCCCTGCAGGGCGCAGGCGCGGCGCTGGTGATGCCGCTGGCGATGGCGATCCTGAGCGGCGCCTTCGGCCGCGAGGAGCGCGCCCGCGCGCTCGGCATTTTCAGCGGCATCACCGGTTGCGCGCTGATCATCGGTCCCGCGATCGGCGGTTTCATCACCGAACATCTCGGCTGGCGCTGGATCTTCTGGATCAACCTGCCGATCGGCCTCGTCGCGATCGCCCTCGTGATCACGCGCCTGCGCGAAAGTTTTGGGCCGGCAGCGCCGCTCGACATCGCCGGGCTGACACTGGTGGCGCTCGCGGCGCTCGCATTAGTCTGGGGCCTGCTGCGCGGCAACAGTGTCGGCTGGGCCAGCGCGGAAGTCTCGGGCGCGCTGATCGCCGGCGTCGCGCTGGCGGCGCTGTTCGTGCTGTGGGAGCTGCGCGCCACAAGCCCGATGGTGCCGATGCGGCTGTTCGCGGCCAGGCCTTTTGCATCAGGCATGGCTGCGAGCGTGCTGTTCTATGCCGCGATGTATGGCGTGCTGTTCCTGCTGCCGCAGTTCCTGCAGATCGCGCTCGGCTTCGACGCCTTCGGTGCCGGGCTGCGTTTGCTGCCGTGGACGGCGACGCTGTTCGTCACCGCGCCGATCGCCGGCGCCGCGGTCAACCGGTTCGGCGAGCGCACGCTGGTCGTCGCCGGCCTCCTGATGCAGGCGATCGGGCTCGGATGGATCAGCGAGATCGTGAGTCCCACGGTACCCTATTCGGCGCTGGTCGCGCCGCTGGTGCTTGCCGGCGTCGGCGTGTCGATGGCGATGCCGGCCGCGCTGAACGCGGTGCTGGGCGCGGTCGCCGTCAGCGAGATGGGCAAGGCGTCGGGTGTCTTCAACATGGGCCGCTTCCTCGGCGGCATGTTCGGCATCGCGGCGCTGGTGGCGAGCTTCACCGCCAATGGCGCAGCCGATTCATCCGGACATTTCGCCAACGGATTCGCATCGGCGATGAGCCTTGCCGCAACGCTGTCATTCGCCGGCGCGGTCGCGGGACTGTTCCTGCCGATGCGGCGGCGGGCGGTCGCCGCGGCCGCGCCGCAGGATGCGTGAGGCTTGCGGCGATTGGGTTTTGCTATCGGGTGATCGGGCATTTCGTGTTGGAATGAGGCGGCGAATGAATACATAATCAAACGACGAAGCCGTTCGAACCCGAGAGCGACATCAGATGACGCAAGCGCCGGCCAAACCTCATCGCGTGGTGATCGTCGGCGCCGGCTTCGGCGGCTTGGAAGCCGCCTTCGGCCTCGCGGGCGCGCCGGTCGAGATCACCCTGATCGACCGCCGCAACCACCATCTGTTCCAGCCGCTGCTTTATCAGGTCGCGACCGCTTCGCTTGCCACCAGCGAGATCGCCTGGCCGATCCGCTATCTGCTGCGCGACCGGCCCGAGGTGACGACGCTGTTCGCCAATGTCTGCGGCGTCGACGCCGCGGCGAAGCAGGTGCAGCTCGACGACGGCGGCAGCATTCCCTACGACACGCTGGTCCTCGCCACCGGCGCGCGCCACGCCTATTTCGGCCATGACGAATGGGAGCCGTTCGCGCCCGGCCTGAAGACACTGGAGGACGCCACCACGCTGCGGCGGCGCATCCTGGTCGCCTTCGAGCGCGCCGAGCGCGAGACCGATCCGGACAAGCGCGCGGCGCTGCTGACCTTCGTCATCATCGGCGCCGGGCCGACCGGCGTCGAGATGGCCGGCACCATCGCGGACCTCGCCAAGGACACGCTGCCGCAAGACTTCCGTCACATCGATACGCGCAAGGCGCGCGTGGTGCTGATCGAGGCCGGCCCGCGCGTGCTGGCAGGATTTCCCGACGATCTCTCGGCCTATGCGCAGGCGTCGCTGGAAAAACTCGGCGTCGAGGTGATGCTGGGCGAGCCGGTCACCGAATGCTCGGCCGACGGCGTGGTGTTCGGCGGCAAGCGGCTGGAGGCGCGCACCATCGTCTGGGCTGCCGGCGTGCGCGCCTCGCGCGCCGCCGAATGGCTGAACGCGCCGGCCGATCGCGCCCATCGGCTGCAGGTCGAGCCCGATCTCACCGTGCCGGGCCATCCCGATGTCTTCGCCGTCGGCGACACCGTCACGATCAAGGATCCCGACGGCAATCCGGTGCCGGGCATCGCGCCGGCCGCCAAGCAGGAGGGGCGCTACGTCGCCGCGCTGATCAAGGCCCGGCTCGACGGCAAGACGCTGCCGCCGTTCCGCTACAAGCATGCCGGCAGCCTCGCCCAGATCGGCAAGAAGAAGGCGGTGATCGATTTCGGCTGGCTCAAGCTGCGCGGCTCGCTGGCATGGTGGATCTGGGGCCTCGCCCACATCTACTTCCTGATCGGCGTGCGCCATCGGATTGCGGTGGCGATGAACTGGCTCTGGATCCACACCCGCGACCAGCGCGCCGCACGGCTGATCACGCAAGGCAGCAGCAAGGTGGCGCAGTAGCGCTCTCGCGGAGCTGGGCGCGCTCACGCTATGGCCGTCCGTGGGAACACCGTCATTGCGAGGAGCGATAGCGACGAAGCAATCCATCTCTCAGCAAGCGGTGAGATGGATTGCTTCGCTCCGCTCGCAATGACGTGGCTCGAGATTTTGCGAGTTCCTCACCCCATCACCTGATGCGGCGAGCGGCCGAACGCGGCCTTGAAGGCGCGGCTGAAATGCGAGACGTCGCTGAAGCCGAAGCTCAGCGCGACATCGGTGACATGGCTGAAGCGCCGCTCGGCCAGCGCCTGGTAGGCGCCGGCGAGGCGCTGCTGCCACAGCCAGCGGATCGGCGTCGAGCCTTCGCGCGCGAACAGGCGATTGAGCGTGCGCGGCGCCATGTTCTGCGCGGTGGCGATCGCATCGAGATCGAGCCCGGGATCGTCGAGATTGGCCAGGATGTAGGCCTTGACCCGCACCAGTCGTTCGTCGCCGCGCTGCGGCCCTTCGTCCGTCAGCTCGGTCTGCAGCGTGGTCGCGAAAATATCGAGTGCCGCCGCGCTAAGCCGTATCGCCGCAGGTCCGGCCGCGTCATCGAGCTGCGTCAGCCGGCGGATCAGCGATCCCGCCAGCGCTCCCACTTTCGACGCGTTGCCGACCCGCCGCGCCGTCAGGCGCTGCGCATCCGGCAGGCCTGCGAGCAGCAGCGGCCGCGGGATCGACACCATGATCGCGCGCGCGCTCGGGGCGAATTCCAGCGTGAACGGCTGCGCCTGGTCATGGAGCATCAGATCGCCCCAGCGCATGCGGACGTCGCGGCCGCCTTGCGCAAAGCTGACCTCGCCGCGCAGCGTGAGCCACAGCATGAAATAGTCGCGCGGATCCCTGCGGACGTCGCTCGCGCTGCGCATCACCCGGATGCGGTCGGCGGCCGGCGTCGAAGACCAGATGTCGTTGATGGCAAGCGGGCCGAGATGGCGGATCGAGATCGATGCCTGGAACGCCTCGTCGGCGACGCGGCGGCATTCGGTCAGCGAGAATTCGCGGCAGGTGACGTGATGCCAGCGGTCGAAACTGTCGCCCGGCGCAACAAGCGTTTGCGCGACGACTGTGTGATCTGGGGTCTGCATCGGACCTTGCTCCCGCCCAACCCGGCAGCGGGATATTCTGCGTCCAGCCCCCCATTCTGGCAAGCAGAGACCAGCGGCTGGCCGGCGCAGCCAAGAACGATCGCGGGAACCGGCGTAGACATTGTCTCTCACCAGGAGGAGACACCACATGGGCTACCAATGCGAAATCATCGATCCCGCCCGCACCGTCATGATCGTCGTCGACATGCAGAACGATTTCGTGGCCGAGGGCGCCAAGCTGCGTTCGGCCCAGGCCGCTGCCATGGTGCCGCGGTTGGCGCAGACCCTGAAGGCCTGCCGCGACAAGGGCATCCGCGTCGTCTACACCGCGCATGTGCATCGCCGTGACGGCAGCGACATGGGGCTCTATGACGATCTCTATTCGCCGATCGCCGACCGGTCGTCGCTGGTCGACGGCACCGAGGGCGTCGAGATCTTCAACGACCTCGCGCCCGCCCCCGGCGAGCACGTCATCAAGAAGCACCGCTACAGCGCGTTCTTCGCCACCGATCTCGATCTCATCCTGCGCGAATGGGGCATCACCACGGTGATCATCTCGGGGACCACGACCGAGAACTGCTGCCACGCCACCGCGCGCGACGCCATGTTCCACAATTACAAGGTCGTCTTCCTGTCGGACGCGACGGGCACCTTCGATTATCCGGATGTCGGCCAGGGCGCGCTGTCCGCCGAGGAGGTACACCGCGCCACGCTGACGATCCTCGCGTTCTCCACCGCGCATGTGATGACGGCGGCCGAGATGCTGGCGCGGGTCAAGGTGGCTGACGGAGCAGCGAAGGCAGCGTAGCGAGTTCACGAACAGCGCACCGCACATTCGGTCCGCCTCTCCCCTTGTGGGAGAGGCCGGAACGCATGAAGCGAAGCGAAATGCGATCCGGGTGAGGGGTCGCGGTCTCTCCGCGCAGCACGCCGCATGGAGAGATACCCCTCACCCCAACCCTCTCCCACAAGGGGAGAGGGGGCGCAGCGGTGTTCGCGGCGCGGCTCACTTCACCAGTGAGCAGCCGCCGTCGGCCAGCGGGCGGAACGCCTGGTCGGCCGGGATGGTCGCGATCAGCTTGTAATAGTCGTAGGGGTACTTCGACTCGTCCGGCTTCTTCACCTCGAACAGATACATCGGGTGGATGACGCGGCCGTCCTGGCGGATCGTGGTTTCGCCGAACAGTCTGTCCTTGCCCTTGAAGGTCTTCATCTGCGGCACCACCGCCTTGGCGTCGTCGCTGCCGGTGGCGGCAACCGCGTTGAGGTAGGCGAGCGTCGAGGCGTAGACGCCGGCCTGGTTGCCGCTCGGCATCTTGCCGTTCATGCCGGGACGCGCGGCGAAGCGCTTTGCGAACGCGCGGGTGTCGTCGTTCATGTCCCAGTAGAAAGCTTCCAGCAGCTGCAGGCCCTGCGCCACCTTCAGGCCCATGCCGTGGATGTCGTTCACGAACAGCAGGAACGCCACCATGGTCTGGCCGCCCTGCTGGATGCCGAACTCGGCCGCCTGCTTCACCGCGTTGATGGTGTCGCCGCCGGCATTGGCGAGCCCGATCACTTTTGCTTTCGAGCTCTGCGCCTGGAGCAGGAAGGACGCGAAGTCCGACGTGCCGAGCGGATGTTTGCTCGAGCCCAAAACCTTGCCGCCGTGCTTCTCGATGTAGTTCGTCGCTTCAGCTTCAATGCCTTTGCCGAGTGCATAATCGACGGTCACGAAATACCAATCCTTGCCGCCGCGCTGCATCATCGCGGCCGCGGTGGTGTTGCCGGTGGCCCAGGCGTCGTTGACCCATTGAATGGTGTTCGGCGAGCAGGCCTTGCCGGTGAGATCGGAGCTCGCGGTCGACGACGCCAGGAACGTCATCCGGCTATCGCGCAGGATGGTGTTGATGGCGAGCCCGACCGCCGAGTTCGGCACGTCGACGATGGCATCGACGCCTTCGACATCGAGCCATTTGCGCGCGATCGCCGAGCCCACGTCGGCCTTGTTCTGGTGATCGGCATAGACGATCTCGACCTTGATGCCCTTGCCGCCGCCGCCGAAATCCTCCGCGGCCATGCGCGCGGCTTCCACCGAACCCATGCCGTTGGTGTCCTGGAAGATGCCGGAAATGTCGTTGAGCACGCCGACGCGCACCACGTCGCCGGAAATCTCCGCGCGTGCGCTGCCCGCGGCGCAGGCCAATGCCAGCGCAAGTCCAATCCTCAATCGCCCAACCCCGAAGCCCCTCATCGTCTCCCTCCCATGTTTCCTCAATCGACCTTTTGCTGGTCTTGAGCGTCTCGTCAGGCCGGCGTGATCTCGACCGGCAGGCTGCTGAGCCCGCGCAGCGTGTTGTTGAAAAGGCGCTTCGGCTCGCCGGTGATGTCGATCCTGGCGACACGACGCGCCAGCGCCGCCATCATCACCTCGCCTTCGAGACGGGCGACCAGCTGGCCGACGCACATATGGATGCCCGACCCATAGCCGACATGGCCCGACGTGCGGCGGGTGATGTCGTAGCTGTCGGGCTCCTCCCAGCGGCGCGGATCACGATTGGCCGCGGCCAGGAACATCAGCACCTTCTCGCCTTCGCCGATGCTGGCCCCACTGAGCTCGACGTCACGGGTCGTGGTACGGAAGAAAGTCTGGACCGGACTTTCGAACCGCACGGCCTCCTCGAAGGCGTTGCGCGCCAGCGTCGGATCGTTGCGCAGCTTCTGGAACTGGTCGGGGAAGCGGGCGAGGCAGTAGACGGCGGCGCCGATGCCGTTGACGGTGGTGTCGAGACCGGCTGACAGCAGCGAGCGCACCAGCAGCGGCGCTTCGGTCGCGGTAATGGCGCCGGTATCGACATGGGCGTGGATACAGGCGCCGATGCCGCCTGGGGTGAGATTGTCGCGCTGGCATTGCTCGGCAACATAGGCCTGATGCGGTGCCGAGCGCTCGATCGCCTCCTTGCGGAGCTCGTTCGGCGGACCGAAGGCATTGAACACCAGACTGGCATAGGGCAGCAGATGCTCGCGGCCCTCCGGCCTCAGGCCGAGCGCATCCGGGAAGATCGACAACGGATAGGCTTCCGCAAGGTCCGCGATCGCGTCGAACCTGCGCTTCTCCAGCAGCGCATCGAGACGGACCTCCGCGGCGGCGGCAAATTGCCCGCGAAGCTGCTTCATCACGGTCGCCGACAACACCGTGCTCAGCACGGCGCGGGTCCGGGTATGGGCAGGCGGGTCGGCCTCCAGGATCAGGCTCGGCGGCCGCCACGGCTTCTCCTTGGAAAAGTCGCTGAGGCCGACGCCGCGGCTGGAGCAGAAGGTCGCGGGATCGTTCAGCACCGCATGGACCTCGGCGTAGCGCGCCACGCCATAAACACTCCACTTGTCGAGATAGACCACCGGCCCGGCCTCGCGCAGCCGCTCATGGGTCGGGAATGGATCGGCGAAGAACTCGAGCGCGAACGGATCGACGTCGAGATGCGGGACGGACGCAGCTTCTGTTGCAGTCATCGGGACCTCCCGAGGTTTGATCTTGTCAACACGGGCCGCATATCTATTGCTCCCGAACGGTTTCGCAGCGATGATTTGAGAGATGAGCAGCCAGCCCCTCCCCCGAAAGCCCCGCCGGCCGAGACCGGCCGATCCCGCAGACGCCAGCGATGGCCCGCTGCTGGACCTCGATCGCTATGTGCCGGCGTTCATCACCTTCATCGGCAACAAGCTGTCGAACAGCGCCACCGCGTTTTACCAGAAGAATTTCGGCGTCAACGTCACCGAGTGGCGGATCATCTCGCAACTGGCGATCGAGCCGGGCATTCCCGCCTCCCGGATCTGCCAGGTGATCGGCTTCGACAAGGGGCCGGTCAGCCGCAACCTCGCCGCATTGCAGAAGCGCGGCCTGCTGACCATCCGTACCGCGCCGGACGACGGCCGCACCCATTCGATCACGCTGACCGCACGCGGCCGCGCCATCCACGACAAGGTCATCGTCGCGGCGCTGGAGCGCGAGCGGCGGCTGCTGGCGTGCCTGAAAAAGGACGAGCGCGAGGTGCTGATCGAGCTGCTGCGCCGGCTGCACGAGAATCTCGGCGCCGTCACCGGGCAAAGCACGACCTGACGGCACGGCCGGGCCACGGGCGGCGCCCGGCACCCCCGCGGTCTTCGCCCGATCTTCCATGCGTGCCGCTCGCGCCGTGCTGCGCAACATTTTCCTCCCAAACGCGTGGCCGTTGACCGGCCCTGTTCCTATGGGGCGGAAACTCGCACAGCTTAGTTGCTAGGGCAACTAAAAACAGATGATGCACTGCGTCGTCGAGTCGCAATGTGGCGCGGCCATCAAGTCACGTGAGCACGCCGCCCAGGCTCCCTCCCCCCTTGCGGGGGAGGGTTGGGGAGAGGGGTGGCCCCGGGTGAGATGATCGAGGGGAACGTCGCTTCGCAACGTCGGGGCTTTCGTGGTCAAAGTACGAATATTGAGAGCACGCCGTGCGGTACCCCTCTCCCTAACCCTCCCCCGCAAGGGGGGAGGGAACCCATCCGCTGGTGCCTTCCTCACGTGATCCTGTTGGATCGTAATCTCACCCCGCGCAGGCGATCGGCTCGGACGCCGCGTCGTCCTCCAATACCGCCACCGCTGCGGCGCGGCGCGTCAGCACGGCGCGCTGGTTGATGTAGCCCTTGTCGGTGATCTCCCCGCCGTCGACCGAGGCGGGCTCGGCCAGCAGCAGCGCACGGGTGGCATGGCCGGAGGAATGGCCGCCCTGCGCCTTGAGCCGCGCCAGCCCCTGCCCGATCGCGGAACGGACCGCCGGATGGCCGATCACCTCCTGGGCGTCGGCGCTCTCGGGCAGGCCTGCCAGCGAACGGCAGGCGGCGAGGTTCGGAAACACCAGGAAGCGCACCTCGTCGCGGCCATGGCCGGTGACGACGATGTCCTGCGCGAGCGGCGCCAGCGACGCGATGCCGGCGACGCGCAAGGTGCCGACGCTGACCCAGGTGCCGGAATTGAGCTTGAAGTCCTCCGCCACGCGGCCGTCGAAGAACAGGCCGAGATCGGGCCGCGCGGGATCCGCGAAGGTGACGGCGTCGCCGATCTTGTAAAAACCCTCGTCATCGAAGGCCTCAGCGGTGAGCCCAGGCGCCTTCCAGTAGCCCGGCGTGACGTTGGGCCCGCGCACCCGCACCTCCAGCTTGTCGCCCGACGGCACGAGCTTGAGCTCGGTGCCGGGGATCGGCACGCCGATATTGCCGGAGCGTTTGGCCAAGAAGTGGCAATCGGTCGCGAGCGGCGAGGTCTCGGTCGAACCCCAGGCCGACACCATCGGCAGCCGGCGGCCGACGGTCCGCAGCGACAGGTCCTCCAGCGCGTCCCACAGATTCTGCGGCAGCGCCGCGCCGGCATAAAAGGCGAATTTGGTGCCCTCGAAGAATTTTCTGCGTAGTTCGTCGTCGGTGCGCAGCGCCCCGATCAGCATGTCGAAGCCGCGCGGCACGTTAAAATAGACCGTCGGCACCACGCTGTGCAAATTGGCCAGCGAGGTCGCAAACAGGCCGGGCGCCGGCTTGCCGCCGTCGATATAGAGCGTGCCGCCGTTGCGCAGCACCAGGTTGAAATTGTGGTTGGCGCCGAAGGTGTGGCTCCAGGGCAGCCAGTCCAGGATCACAAGCTCCTCGCTACCGCCCTCGAGGAACGACCAAGTCTGCGCCTTGGCCTGCTGGCTCGAGGTCAGCATGCGCTGGGTGTTGATCACGGCCTTCGGCGTCCCTGTCGAGCCCGAGGTGAACAGGAATTTTGCGATCGTGTCCGCCGTCACCGCAGCGAACGCGTTGGCAACCTCGGGCGCTTCCGCCGTGGCAGCGACGGTACGGAACGGCAAAGCATCGGCATCGTCGGGATTGCCGCTGACGATGGTTGCGCGATGCAGCGGCTTGATTGCGCCAAGCGCCGCCGCGAACGGCCTTGTGCTCGTGACGTAGATCGCGCCGGGGTCGAGCAGGCTGATCATGCTTTTCAGCTTGTCGAAATCCCGCGACATCAGCGAATAGGCCGGCGAGATCGCAGCCGAGGGCACGCCAACATGCTGCGCGGCGAGCGCGAACAACGCGTGATCGATACCGTTGTCGGAGAGGATGACGAGCGGACGTTCCGTGCTCAGCCCCTGCGCGAGAACCCAAGATGCGGCCCGCCGGACGATGCCGAGCGCGTCGCGATAGCTTACTGTGGTCCAGGGCGCCTCGGCGTTGGCGCGCTCGCCGAGAAAGACGCGATCCGGGGCCTGCCGTGCCCAATGCTCCAGCCAGTCGCCGACGCAGCGGGCGCCCTGCTTCAGCGGCGAGGTGGAGCGGACCAGGATGCTGCCGTCGTTGCGGCGATCCGCAACGATCGCGGGCGTCGCGAACAGGCTGCTCGGATTGTCTCCGCTGGCGGCGGCCATCGTCATGGTTTCCTCCTCGCCCGTGTCTTTGCGGGATCGCGCCGCAACATGGTGCGGCGCCGCGGTCCCGGCCGGGCTCTTTGATCATAATGTTGCGGACATCAATTGTTGTCGTCAACAACAATCTTTCCATCCCGCCTTGGGCGCGCTAGCCTTGCGGTCATGGCAGGCCAGCAAAAGACATCGCGCAAGCCGGCAGGAACGGCAGCAGCAATCCGCCCCCGGGTGCACACGGCGAATGGACAGGCGCCCAACGGCGACGACATCGGCCTCGACGCGCTGGTCGGTCACGCCGGCTATGCGGTGCGGCGCTTCCAACTCTGGATCTTTCAGGACTTCATCAAGACGCTGGCGACGGTCGATATCCGCCCAACCCAGTATTCGGTGATGACCGTGATCGGGGCCAATCCGGGCCTCAGCCAGATGGCGGTGGCAAAGCGGCTCGGGATCGAGCGCGCGCGGCTGGTGCATCTGCTCGACAGCCTGGAAGACCGCGCCTTCGTCAGCCGCGCCCCCTCCGCGACCGACCGTCGCTCCCATGCGCTGCATTTGACCGCGCGCGGCAAGACCGCGCTGGCCCAGTTCAAGCGGCTCGCCGCCGAGCATGAGCGGCATGTCGCCGAGAAGATCGGCAAGGAAAACCGCGAGCAGCTGCTGCAGATCCTCGCCTGCTTCACCTGACCTCGCACGAGATTTCGGCTTGATCAGAACTGCCCATAAGTTGGGCAGCTACTCTTTCATGCGAGCCCGCGTTCGTTCCCGACAGGTATTTCAAGCAACTGATATTGTGCA
Source organism: Bradyrhizobium sp. UFLA06-06 (assembly GCF_054820065.1). Taxonomy (NCBI): domain Bacteria; kingdom Pseudomonadati; phylum Pseudomonadota; class Alphaproteobacteria; order Hyphomicrobiales; family Nitrobacteraceae; genus Bradyrhizobium; species Bradyrhizobium sp. UFLA06-06. The sequence continues at coordinate 64,209 of NZ_JADFUD010000031.1, read as the reverse complement.
ATAATCCGTCTCACGACGGGCGCGGGCGAATTGTACACAATGGCATATTGCTTGCTTCGCTCAGGCTGCAATTCCCTTGCGGATGGCGTCCGACGCCTCCCGCTCACGAGATGAGGCCAAGCACGTGACTGAAACTGTCGCCGCGATCGTCGCCGCGCACCGCGCCGGGACCATGACGCCGGCCCAAACCGTGGCGCGCAGCTACCAGCGCATCCGCGAGCACAATGATCCCGCCATCTTCATCAGCCTGCGTGACGAGAAGGATGCGCTTGCCGAGGCCGGGCGGCTCGCCGACCCGACGCTGCCGCTCTATGGCGTGCCGGTCGCGGTGAAGGACAATATCGACGTCGCGGGACTGCCGACCACCGCCGCCTGCCCGGCGTTCTCGTATCTGCCGGCGCAGGATTCCACGGCGGTGGCAAAACTGCGCGCGGCCGGCGCCATCATCATCGGCAAGACCAATCTCGACCAGTTCGCCACCGGCCTAGTCGGCGTGCGCTCGCCCTACGGCATTCCCAAGAATCCGGTGCGCGGCGATCTGGTGCCGGGCGGATCGAGCTCGGGCTCCGCGGTCGCGGTCTCAGCGGGACTGGTGCCGCTTGCACTCGGCACCGACACCGCAGGCAGCGGCCGCGTGCCGGCAATGCTCAACAACATCGTCGGGCTCAAGCCGAGCCTTGGGCTGATCTCGACCACCGGCGTCGTGCCGGCCTGCCGCACGCTCGACTGCGTCTCGATCTTCTCACTCACCGTCGACGACGCGCTGGCTGCGCTCGCCGTGATGTCCGGGGCCGATCAGTCCGATCCGTACTCGCGCGACCGGCCGCTGGCTCCGCTCGCGGCGTTTCCGGCGAAGCTGAAGCTCGGCATTCCCCAAGGCGGTCAGCTGAAATTCTTCGGCGATCATGAGGCCGAGAAGGCCTATGGCGAGGCGTGCAAGCGCTGGCAGGCGCTCGGCGCCGATCTCGTCGAGTTCGACCTCGCGCCGTTCTATGAGACCGCACGGCTGCTCTATGAGGGCCCGTGGGTTGCGGAGCGCTATCTCGTGATCCGCGACCTGCTCGCGTCGTCACCCGAGGCTGTCCATCCGGTGACGCGCGAGATTACCGTCGGCGGATCGCATCCGACCGCCGCCGATACTTTTTCTGCGCTGTACCGCCTCGAGGCGCTTCGCCGCGTCGCCGAGCGCAGCCTCGCACACCTTGATGCGATCGTGCTGCCGACCGCCCCGACCGTCTATTCCACAGCTGATGTGCTCGCCAATCCGATCGAGCTCAACTCGCGGCTCGGCACCTACACCAATTTCGTCAATCTGCTCGATATGTGCGGCCTGGCGCTGCCGGCCGCGATGCGGCCCGACGGCGCGCCGTTCGGCATCACGCTGCTCGCCCCTGCCGGCCGTGACGCGGAGCTTGCCAGTATTGGCCGCGTCTTCCATGCCGACACCGGACTTACCCTCGGCGCCAATTCACTTCCGCAGCCGCCGCTCTCCGCCGCGCCGACGCAGGCCGGCTCCGGTGAGATCACCATCGCCGTGGTCGGCGCGCATCTCTCCGGCATGGCGCTGAACCACGAGCTGACGACGCTCGATGCGCGCCCACTGGAAGAGACGGTCACCGCGCCGGACTACAGGCTGTATGCACTCGACACCACGCCGCCCAAGCCCGGCATGCTGCGCATCGAGGCCGGTGCGGGCGCATCGATCAAGCTCGAGCTGTGGGCGATGTCACCGGCAGCGTTCGGAAAGTTCGTCGCCGCGATCCCGCCGCCGCTGTCGATCGGCACGATCAGGCTCGCCGACGGACGGCAGGCCAAGGGCTTCATCGTCGAGCCTGCCGCGATCCATGGCGCGACCGATATTTCATCCTATGGCGGCTGGCGGGCGTTCATGGCGGAGAAGACGAAGGCCTAGCCGCTCCGGCGGTGCGCTCCGTCGCCGCGCTCTCGCAGGGAGAGGTAAGAAGAACCTACACCGACACCGCGTAGGTCTCGTATTCCCCGCGCACCTGCTCGATATGGGCGCGCATCGCCGCGGCGGCGCCTGTCTTGTCGCCGCGCATGATGGCGACGACGACGCGGTCGTGCTCGGCGTGGGATTTTGCCAGACGCCCGAGGTTGCGGAACTGGGCGCGGCGGAACGGCTGCACGCGCACCCGCGTCGCCAGCGTGATCTCGGCAATATAGGCGTTCTGCGACCCGGCATAGATCGCGTTGTGGAAGCGCTCATTGACCTCGTGGAAGCGCTCGGGATTGCCGGTATAGCTCAGCACCCGCAATTCCTCGTGGATCGCTTCCAGCGCGTGGCGCTCCGCCGGCGTCATCCGCTCGGCGGCAAGGCCGGCGCAGATCGCCTCCAGCTCGGCCATCGCCTCGAACATGCCGGTGAGCCGTTCAAGCGAGGGCCGCGCCACCACGGCGCCACGATGCGCGCGGGCATCGATCAGGCCGCTCGCGGCAAGCTGCCGCAGCGCTTCGCGCACCGGGGTGCGCGAGACGTTGAATCGCCGCGCAAGGTCGGTCTCGTCGAGCCCGGCCCCCGGCGGCAGCGTGCCGCGCACGATCTCGTCGGCAAGCTGCAGCCGCAGCTCTTCGGCACGAGTGACCTTGTCGACCAGCGACGACGGCCGATCGATGCGGCGCACCGTCATCTCGGATTCTGCGCCCTGCGGCAGATCGTCCAGGCTCATCCTCGATCGCCCTTCAAGCACCTTTGGGTTCGTCGATGACGCTGACATGGGCCGCGACGATTCTCCAGCCCTCGGGGAAACGAATCCAAGTCTGCATCTGCCGCCCCACCCTACCCCGTGCGCTGTCCCGGTAGAACAGCGTCGAGGCGATCGCGGTGTCGCGGCCATAGGTCGTGATCACGGTTCGCTCGATCTTGCGCATCAGCCCGACCGGTGAGCGTCCGGCGCGAAACGCCATGATCTCGGCATAGCCATAGAGGTTCTCGCCAATGCCGTAACGCAGCGTACGGCGGTCGTCGCGGAACAACTCGTCGAGCACGGCAACATCGTTCGAGACCAGCGCTTTCTCATATCGCTGGAACTGCGCGGTGACCTCGGCGACCACATCGGGAAGATCGATATCCATATCAGAGTCCTCTCGGCGCCGGCGCGGCCACAACGCCCATCTGTTCCAGCGCGTAGGCGACCCGCAGTGCGACGTCCTCGCGCCAGGGCGCCGCGATGATCTGCACGCCGATCGGCATCGGTTCAAGCGGTACCGGCACGGCGACCACCGGCAGGCCGATGAAGGAGATCGGCTGGGTGTGGATGCCGATATTGGCGCGCACCGGAAGCTCGACGCCGTCGAGCGTGAAACTGGCCTGGCCGATCTTCGGCGCGGTGCACGGCGTCGCCGGCGCCAGGATCACGTCGACCGACTGGAACAGCTCCAGCACCCTGGCGCGATACCAGCGGCGGAATTTCTGCGCCTTGTCGACATAGACCGCCGGAATCATCGCGCCGGCAATGAGACGGTCGCGCACCGCCGGATCGAAATCGTTGGGCCGCTTGCGCAGGTGATCGAGATGCAGCGCGGCACCCTCGGTCGTGGTGATGATGTAGGCCGCGGCACGGGCGCGCGCCGCTTCGGGAAGCTCCACGGTCCGCGTGGCACCGAGCGCCTTCGCGACGCGCGCGACCGCCTCCGGAAACAGATTCTGCTGGAAATAGCCGCCGGCGATCGCAACCCGCAGCCCACCGATATCATTGGCAAGCAAGGGTACGGTCGGCTCGACCGACTGCACGATGCAGGCCGGATCATCGGCATCAGGCCCCTGCATGGCGTCATAGGCGAGCGCGAGATCCTTCACGCTGCGCGCCAGCGGGCCGAGATGATCGAGGCTGGCGACGAACGGATAGGACCGCGCGCGCGACAGCCGGCCATAGGTCGGCTTCAGGCCGAACGTGCCGCAGAACGACGACGGCACGCGGATCGAGCCGTTGGTATCGGAGCCGAGCGCGATCGGCACCAGCGCGCCGCCGACGGCGCTGCCGGAGCCGCCGGAGGAGCCGCCGGTCATCCGCGCCGGATCATGCGGATTGCGCGACGGGCCGTCATGCACGTTCTCGCCGGTGAAGTCGTAGGCGTATTCGCCCATGTTGAGCGCGCCGACCAGCACCGCACCGGCCGCTTCCATCCGTTCGATCAGCGTCGCGTCGCGCGGCGACGGCGGCAGGTCGCGGTTGATCTTCGAGCCGGCGCGGGTCGGAAGACCCTGCACGTCGAACAGGTTCTTGACCGCGAAGGGCACGCCGGCGAGCGGGCCGACCGGCTGACCGGCCGCGATCGCGGCGTCGACCGCGCTGGCCCTGGCACGCGCGCGATCGGCGGTGACGTCGGTGAAGGCATTGAGGACCTTGTCATGCGCCGCGATCCGCGCGAGCGCAGCCTCGGTCGCGGCGAGGGCCGTGATCTTGCGGCTTGATACGGCCTGCGCGATCTCGGCGGCCGACATGGAAGCGGGAATTTCGGACATCGCGATCTCAGGTCGAATAGACGGCGGCCGACACGACGTCGTCCGGCAGCGGGAAGTCATCGACCAGCCGCGCCAGCCGCAGCGAGACGTCGAGATTGGCGCGCACCGCCGGACGCCAGGCGTCCTCCAGCGGCAACGCCATCGCGCGGGCGACGGCGTTCATGTAATCGTCCAGATGATCGGTCATTTCGCTCCCAATGAGTTTCTCAAGCGACCGGCAGCGGCGGATGCGGGATCGCCGTCAGCAGCTCCCTTGTATAGGCATCCTGCGGATTGCCCAAGACGTGTTCGGATGTGCCCTGCTCCACGATGCGACCGGCGCGCATCACGATGACGCGATCACACAGCAGGCGCACGACATTGAGGTCGTGCGACACGAACAAATAGCTCATGCCCATCGACTGCTTGAGGTCGTGCAGCAAATTGAGCACCACCGCCTGCACCGAGACGTCAAGTGCCGCGGTCGGCTCGTCGAGGATCACGAGCTTCGGGTGCAGCGCGATGGCGCGCGCGATGCCGACGCGGGCCTTCTGGCCGCCGGAGAGCTGGTGCGGGAAGCGATCCAACAGATTGACCGGCAGGCCGACCAGCCGCGCAAGCTCCTCGCAGCGGTCGCGGAGCGCATCACGCCCCTTGATGTCGCCGAGCTGCATGATCGGGTCCGCGATCGCGCGCGCCGCGGTGAAGCGCGGGTTGAGGCTGTCGGTCGGATCCTGAAACACCATCTGGATCTGGCTGCGCCGCGGCAGCCGCGCGAACGACTGCGGCGCGATGCCGCCGATGTCCTCGCCATCGAACATGATGCGGCCGGAAGTCTGGTCCAGCAGCCGCATCACCATCATCGACGTCGTCGACTTGCCGCAGCCGGATTCGCCGACCAGCCCGACGCTCTCGCCATGGTCGATCGAGAAACTGATGCCGTCGACCGCGCGGAAGGTCTCCTCCTCGACCGGCGGCTTGCGCCCGAACAGCTTTGCCAGCACCCCGCCCGCGCCCTGGCGCGGATATTCCTTGACGAGCTTTTCGACTGACAGGAGGGGTTGCTTCTGCTCCCTCTCCCCGCCCTTCGCGGGGTCGAGACGAGCGTAGCTCGCTCTTAGAGGGTCGGGGTGAGGGGCTGTATCCGCGCGTGCAGTATGCGGAGAGTCCCCCTCACCCGCCACGCCCTGGCGCGCAAGTGCGCTGCCGAGCGCGTCGGCCTCTCCCCGCGCGCGGGGCGAGGCGGAAGAGTCTTCCTCCGGCAACAGATCCCGCAACGACACCCCGATCCGCGGCGTCGCGCGCATCAGCTTCCTGGTGTAGGCGTGCCGGGGCGCGGCGAAGATGTCGGCGGACTTCGCGGTCTCGACCACGCGGCCCTTCTCCATCACCACGACGCGGTCGCAATAGGCGGCGGCGAGGCCGAGATCATGCGTGATCAGGATCGTCGACATCGATCGACGCCGGGTCAGCTCGACGATCAGGTCCATCACCGCCTTCTGGGTGGTGACGTCGAGCCCGGTGGTCGGCTCATCGGCGATCAGAAGCTGCGGATTGCAGGCCAGCGCCAGCGCGATGACAACGCGCTGGCACATGCCGCCGGACAACTCGAACGGATAGGCGTGGTAGCGCTCGCGTGCGCGCGCGATCTTGACCTGCTCCAGCGCCTCGATCGCCTTCTCGCCGCGATCAGTGACCTGCGCCTGCTGCACATGCTGGCGCAACACGTCCTCGATCTGGTGCCCGACCTTGCGGATCGGATTGAGCGCCGCGCGTGGGTTCTGGAAGATCATCGAGACTTCGCGGCCGCGCAGATCGCGCATCTGGCTCTCCGAAGCCGCCTTGACGTCGATGCCGGAGAACATCACTGAGCCCTCGGCGATCCGGCCGGCGCGGTCGAGGATGCGCATCACGGCATAGGAGGTCACCGACTTGCCGGAGCCGGACTCGCCGACGATGCCGACGGTCTCACCCTTGCCGACCGATATGTTGACGTGCTGCACCGCCTTGACGATGCCGCGGCGGGTGGTGAACTCGACCGTGAGGTCGCTGACGTCGAGCAGCGGCTGGGCGGTCATGCGCACCTCCCCTCATGGGATGCGTCATCCAAAAATCCGCAAAACAACCCCATGCAAAGGAGGAAAGCGGTGGCATGACACCGGGCCGGGACAGGCATCACGTCCTCCGCTGACGCGGTTTGTTCCCTCGCCCCGCTCTTGCGGGGTCGAGACGAGCGAAGCTCGCTCTTAGAGGGCTAGGGTGAGGGGCCTCTAGTAGCGAACTCAACTGGCTGAGGAGTGCGCGGAGAGCCCCCCTCACCCGGATCGCATTCCATGCGATCCGGCCTCTCCCCGCAGGCGGGGCGAGGCGAAGGAAGAGGTGGCACAGGCTGGAGATCATCATCATGTCCTCCGCTGCGGGTCGACGATGTCGCGCAGGCCGTCGCCAAGCAGGTTGAAGCAGAACACCGCGATCATCAGCGCAAGGCCCGGGAACAGCGCGATCCACCATTCGCCCGACACCATGAAGCCCGCGCCCTCGGCGACCATGATGCCCCACTCGGCGGTCGGTGGCCGGACGCCGAGCCCGATAAAGGAAAGGCCCGCGGCGTTGAGGATCGCATAGCCCATGGTCAGCGACATCTGCACGATCATGATCGGCATGATGTTCGGCAGGATGTGCCCGAGCAGGATGCGGTATTCGCCGTTGCCCGAGAGCCGCGCCGCCTGCACGAAGCCGGCGTTGCGGCGGACGTTTGCTTCTGCGCGTGCGACGCGGGCGTAGAGCGGGAAGTTCACGATCGCGGTCGCGATGATGATGTTCTGCACGGTGTTGCCGAGCGCCGCGACGATGCCCATCGCCAGCACGAACAGCGGAAACGCCATGATGGTGTCGGCGATGCGGCCGACGATGCGGTCAGTCCAGCCGCCGAAATAGCCGGCGGCGATGCCGGCCAGCCCGCCCATCAGGAACACCAGCACGACGGAGGCAACCGCGATGAAGGTGTCGAGCCGCGTGGCCACGATGACGCGGCTGAAGATGTCGCGGCCGAGCTGATCGGTGCCGAACCAGTGCGCGGCGGATGGCGGCTTCAATGCTGCCGCGGTGTCGGAGGCGAGCGGATCGTACGGCACGACATACGGCCCGAACAGCGCGGCAAACAGGATCAGGACCAGCAGCGCGAAGGCAAAGCCGGTGACCTTGTTTTCGCTCAGAACGTAGCGGGTCTGCTCAAAAGCAGCGGCAAGCCCCGACGTGCGGGCGGGGCCTGCGGGCTCGACGGTTGGAGCTACGGTACTCATGCTTTAGCCCTCCAGCCTGACGCGGGGATCGATCACGCCGTAGAGGATGTCGATCATCAGATTGAGCAGCACGTACATGACCGCCATGGTCAGCACGAAGCCCTGCACCGGCGCGAAGTCGGACGCGATCAGCGCCTCGACCGCGTAGGAGCCGATGCCGGGCCAGGCGAACACCTTTTCCACCAGCACGTTGGCGCCCAACAGGAAGGAGAATACCATGCTGAGCGTGGTGATGACCGGCAGCATCGCGTTGCGGAAGGCGTAGGTCACGATCACCTTGCCGGGCGACAGGCCGCTGGCGCGCGCGGTGCGGACGAAGTCGGACGCCAGCACCGCCAGCATCGAGGCGCGCGTCATCCGCGCGATCGGCGCCAGCGAGAAGATCGCGAGCGTCACTGCCGGCAGGATCAATTGGCTGAGCGCGGAACGAAACGCCTCGAAGTCCCGCGCGATCAGCGTGTCGACGAGATAGAAGCCGGTGACCGTCGGCGGCGCGCTAGCGAACACGTCGAGCCGGCCGAGCGGCGCGGGCGACCAGCCGAGCCGGAAATAGAACACATAGACCAGCACGAGCCCGATAAAGAACACCGGCAGCGATACGCCGGCCGTGGTGGTGACGCGGCAGAGATGGTCGATCCAGGAGCCCGGCCGCGTCGCCGCCAGCACGCCGAGCGGGATCGCGATCACGATGGAGACGACAAGGCCGAGCAGGGTGAGCTCGGCCGACGCCGGCAGGCGGTTGCGCAGCTCGGCTGCCACCGGCTGGCCCGTGGTGAGCGACGTGCCGAGATCGCCATGGGCGAGATCGCTGGTGTAGCGGACGAACTGCTCGATCAGCGGCTTGTCGAAGCCGAGCTTCTTCCGGATCTGGTCGACTGCCTCCTTGGTGGCCGCCGGACCGGCAAAATACGCCGCGGGATCGCCCGGCAGCGCACGCGTCAAAAGGAATGTCACGATCACGACCCCGATCAGCGAGGGGATCGCGAACAGCAGCCGCTTGCCGATCAGGGTCAGCATGGCGTGCTCCTAAGCACATCGCGAAGAGCCACAACGGGACTGGAGGGGCTCCCTCCCCCACAAGGCAGGACAATCGCATATGGGACGCACGAGCTTATCGGCTGGCTTACTTCGCCTCTCCCGCTTGCGGGGGAGGCCGACGCGATCGAAGAGCGCGGCGGGTGGGGGCTCTCTCCACTCAGGGATTCCCAATGTGGAAGCACCCCCACCCCGCCCTCCCCCGCAAGCGGGAGAGGGAGCCTGAGAAGCGTGCTCACCTCACTAACGAGGTCGACACACGCGAGTGCGTCGCGCGCGCTCATCATGACCTCACCCCTTCGCCATCGCGCGATAGTCCAACCGGCGGTGGAACCAGTATTCGTAGCCGGTCACGTTCTTCTGCATCGCGACGTTGACGAAGGGCTGATAGAGCGGGATGCGCGGGATGTCGGCGAAGGCGAGATCGACGAAACCCTTCACGTCGGCGTCGTAGGCCGCGGTGTCGCCATTCGCGGCGGCGACGCGCGCACCGTCGATGAGCTTGTCCATCTCGGGCGACTTGTAGCTCATCGTGTTGAAGATCGAATTGTTGCCGTGGTAGCACCAGTAGAAGAAGTACTCGGGGTAATCGAGCCAGCCCGAGAACACGTTGGTGAACAGCGGCATTTCCTTCTTGGTGAGCTCGGTGCGCCAGTTGGCGCCGGGCACCTTGTTGATCGTGGTCTTGATGCCGAGCTGCGCGAGGCTCTCCTGCACCAGCACGCAGAGCGGCTCGTTGACGCCTGCGAAATTCAGGTCGAACGAGATCGTGGTCTCGAAACCGTTGGCGTAGCCGGCCTCCGCGAGCAGCGCCTTGGCCTTCTCCATGTCGGTGTAATACTTGGTCGGCTGCGGCCAGGCGACCTCGGTCGGCTTGTCCTTTGCCGCGCCGAACATCGGGTTGGCGAGACCGAACAGCACCGCATCCATGATCTTCTGGTACGGCATCGCGTAGGCCATCGCCTGCCGCACCTTGGGATTGTCGAACGGCGGCTTGGTCACGTTCATGCCGATATACTGGATGCCGTTGGAGAACGGCAGCGAGACCACGTTGAGCTTGCCGTTCGCCTTCATCTCCTGGAAATCCTTGAACGGCAGCTCGTAGGAGATGTCGGCGTCGCCGCGCTCGAGCAGCGCCCGGCGGTTGCCGGCCTGCGGCACCATGCGCCAGATCACGCGCTTGATCTTCGGCAGCGGACCGCAGACCCAATCGTCGTTGCGCTCCATGACGACTTCGGTGCCGGCGGTCCACTTGGTCACCTTGTAGGCGCCGGAGCCCGCGGTCTGCTGCTTGGTGAATTCGAGGCCCCACGGATCCTTTTCGCTGGCGTTCTTCTTCACCAGTTCGGAATTGACGACGCAGGGCACGATCACCGCGAGGTCGGGGATCGTCAGCTTGTCCTTCTTCAGGAAGTCGACGCGCACCGTGGTGTCGTCGACGATCACGAACTGCTCGGGCTTGGTCAGCGAGCCCGCGCTCATCTGGAAGGTCGGGAAGCCGCCGACAGAGACGGCGCGATCAAGCGACCATTTGACGTCCTTCGCCGTGACAGGCGCGCCGTCGTGGAATTTGGCGTTCTTGCGCAGCTTGAAGGTGACCGACATGTCGCCGATGTTGATGTCCTCGGCGAGCTCGGGCTTGAACTTGTCGCGGTCGTAATAGGGCACGCCGCCCGGACCGCTCTTCATCTCGTGGCTGATGAGGCGGTCGTAGCAATTCCACGACACCTCGTAGCCCGGCACGTTGGTGCCGACGCCGTGGATATCGAGATTGTTGGGACCGCCTTCGGAGACGATCAGCAGCGTCTCGGAGCGCGCGTCGGCTTTGGCCGGTGACCAGATCGCGGGCGCGGTCGGCGCCAGGGCGCCCGCGGCCAGCCCGGACACCGATTTGAGGAAATCGCGACGCTTCATGTGATGCTCCAACGCCCTTGAGAACGGCCTTGGAACTCGGATCGCAAGGATTGTGCCAACGCTTAACGAAGTCTTATGTCCTGCTAATGCCTTGCCGGATCGAGAGAAAACGCCGACGGGTATCCCGGTCGGGCAAAACCCTCCATCGCCAATTGCATACAAAGACGGGCGATATGCTCAATGAATGAGCAAGAAATGACTCCTGCTTGCTTTGTGGCCGGCAATGGATGTCGCGCGCTGAAGCGCGCTAATCGGGCCAGATCAGCTCCTGCAACTGCACGAGATCATCGACCTGGTCCGGCCAACGCTCGATGCAGATGTGCCGGAGCGGATCGCTCGCAGAGTGCAGCATCAAGAGCGCCATCAGCCGCCGCTTCAGCGTGAACGTCACGTCAGTGCGCGAGATGCCGAAACCGTCGAACAGGCTGCGCACCCGGCGCGGATGCCCGGCGGCCATGAAGGCGCTGGGGCCGAGCAGGTCGTACTCACCCCACCCCGTCCGGACGTCGCCGAAGTCGAACAGGCCGGCGACGTGCCAGCCGTCGGCCCGGCGTCCGAGCAGAAAGTTCTCCGGGATGTATTCGCCGGTCAGGATCACCGGCGGCGCGTTCATCGGGATCAACTCAGTGGCGTCACGCAGGAGATCGCCGAGCGAGGTGAGGAATTTCGCCGGCAGGCCGAGCCGTTGGTGCCGCGCCCGACACTGCGCGATCTGGGTGCGCATGAAGGCCTCCCAGCGCGGCCCGATCGCAAGCAGGTTGCCAGGCGGCACGCGCTGCACCTCGGCGATCACGGCCCCGATCTCGGCGAGCACGCGCTCCCGCTCGGCTTCCGACAGCGCCGGCCAGACTTCCAAACCGACGGTGCCGGCGAGGTGCGTGATGACGAGATAGGGCCAGCCGTCACGCTCGCCCTCTGCGACCAGGTCGGGAATCGGAATGCCGAGCCGTCCGCGCAACGCCGCGAGCGCGCCGCGTTCGGACACGAATTGCGGACGCAGAAACGGCGGGAAGAGTTTCAGGATCAGGCCATCGTCCAACGCGACGACGAGGTTGGTGCCGGTCGAGAACACATGCGGCGCGGCGCACGACAGCCCGTGGCCATCGGCAATATCGCGCGCGACCGGCAGCCAGCGCGACGTGTCGCTGCGCCAGGCGCGGTAGGTGTCGTAGTCGGTCAGGGAAGGAAGATGCATTCGCGCGCGGCCTCTCAACGCTGTCGTCCTGGCGAAAGCCAGGACCCATAACCACCGAATTTGATTGTAAGCGGGATCGCGGCCCTAGCCTCGCGCAACGATGAGCAGCCGGGGTAATGGGTCCTGGCTTTCGCCAGGACGACCCTGAGTGTGTGGCGCCGCTTGCGAGCGATACATTCACATCCTCTCAGGATGACGGAGAAACAGTTGAGCAGCCTGGATGCCCCTCACCTATCCGGATTGGCGCGCTCGAACTGGCGCAGCAGGCGGTTGCCGCGTTCGACGGCGTTGTCCATCGCGGCCTGCGCCGAACGCTTGCCGGCGAACACCTGCTCGAGCTCCTCCTCGATCACGTCGCGGATCAGGACGAACGAGCCGAGGCGGATGCCCTTCGAATTGTCGGTCGGCGGCTTCAGCGTCACCTCCTCGATCGAGATCGAGGCGCCGGGATTGCGATCGTAGAAACCCTGCGCACGGGTCAGATCGAATGCGGCGCGGGTGATCGGCAGGTAGCCCGTGTTCTGGTGCCAGGCGGCCTGCACCTCCGGCCGCGACAGATAGGCGAAGAACTTCGCCACGCCGGCATACTCGGCGCGCGGCCGGTCGCGCAACACCCACAGCGTCGCGCCGCCGATGATCGAGTTTTGCGGCGCGCCCTGCACGTCGGGTTCGTACGGCATCATGCCGTAGCCGACCTCGAATTTGGAATTGGCCCTGATGTCGGCGCGCGTACCCGACGAGCCGATGAAGATGCCGCACTCGCCTTTCTGGAAGCGCGGCTCGGCCGCCTGCCCGCGGCCGCTATAGTCGAAGGTCTTGTCGGCCTGCCATTGCGCGAGCTGCGCGATGTGGCGCACCACCAGCGGATTGTTAAAGATCAGCTGGGCGTCGAGCCCGGAAAACCCGTTGGCCTTGGTTGCGATCGGCAGATTGTGGAAGGCCGAGAAGTTCTCGACATTGATCCAGGAGGGCCACGACGTGGTCACGCCGCACATCGCGCCCGCCGCGCGCAGCCGCTTGGCCACGACGCCGAGCTCCGGCCAGGTCCTCGGCGGCACACTCGGATCGAGCCCGGCGGAGCGGAACATATCCTTGTTGTAGTAGAGGATCGGCGTCGAGGCATTGAAGGGGAACGACAACATGTTGCCGTCGACATCGGCATAGTAGCCGGCCACCGCGGGCAGATAGGCCGACGGCGCGAATGCCTCGGATTGATCGCGCATCAGCTCGAACACCGGATAGATCGCGCCGCGGGCCGCCATCATGGTTGCGGTCGCGATCTCGTTGACCTGAACGATCGCCGGCTGGCTGCGCGAGCGGAAGGCGAAGATCGCCGCGGTGACGGTCTCGGTATAGTTGCCCTTGTAGGCGGGCACGATCCGGTAGTCGGATTGCGAGGCGTTGAAATCGGCGGCAAGCTTCTCGAGCTGCTTGCCGAGCTCGCCCGACATCGCGTGCCACCACATGATCTCGGTGGCCGCTCGCGCCGGCGACACAAGCAGAAGAGCCGCGACGACGAGGTGCAAAAGCTTCAAGGCGAGCTTCAAAGCGAACTTCACGACGAGCCGTTCCCGGATGCCAACACGCCCTCATAAGGCGCTACAACCGCAGATTCAACCGACACCACAGGTTGCACCGCGGATTTAACGTTTGGCCGATGGCGAACCAGCGCCATTCTGCTAAAATTGCGTTGAACCTTTTCTTCCCGCCCTGGACACAAATCACAAGGGGAATTGTAGCCTGTGTACCGCCGCGCCGGCCTTTCGCGGATAACGATGCTTGCCGTCGCGCTGTCATGGGCAGCGGTCCCGGCGAGCGCTTTTGCGCGCGAATTCCGTACCGCCGATACCCAGAATGAGGACTATCCGACCGTCCAGGCGCTGAATTACATGGACCGCCTGATCGCTGAACGCACCGCCGGCCGGCACCGCATCGTGGTCTTCCATTCCCGCCAGCTCGGTGAGGAAAAGGAGACGCTGGAGCAGACCCGGGCCGGCGCCATCGACCTGAACCGGACCAATGTCGCGCTGATCGGGACAATGGTGCCGTCGGTCAACGTGCTGGCAATGCCGTTCCTGTTTCGATCGCCCGAACACCTGCAGAACGTGCTGGATGGACCGATCGGCAGCGAGATCCTGAACAGTCTCGGGGCTCACGGCTTCGTCGGGCTGGCCTTCTACGATTCCGGCGCCCGCTCGATCTACAACAGCATCCACCCGGTCCATTCGCTCGACGACGTCAAGGGACTGCGGTTGCGCGTGCAGCAATCCGAACGGATGTCGGACGTGATGCGCGCGCTCGGCGCCCAGCCGGTCCAGATGCCCTACGGCCAGGTATTGACCGGATTCGCCACCGGGCTGATCGACGGCGCCGAGAACAACTGGGCGTCCTTCGTCACCACCGGTCACTACAAACATGCCCGCTACTACACGTTGACCCAACACACCTTCAGTCCGGACGTGCTGCTGATGTCGCAAAAGGCATGGGCCAGCCTCTCGCCGGAGGAGCAGGCGATCTTCCGCGAGGCCGCGCAGCGCTCCAGCGTCTACATGCGCGAGAGGTGGCGGGAGCTCGAGGCGCGCTCGCGCAAGCAGGCGGAGCTGGCGGGCGTCGAGATCGTGACCGATATCGACCGCAAGCCGTTCGAAGCTGCAATGGCCGGCATCTACGCCAGGGCCGAGCGCGATCCCGCGACATCGGCGCTGATCGAACGCATCCGCAACATGGAGTAACCGGATCTTGGACGCATCAAAGCAGGACGGGACGATGCGACGGCGGGCGGCCTTCGGGCCGCAGGGCCGTTTCCGCATCGTCCAGCTGCTGCGTGCGGTGCCGATCCGCTGGCGCATCCTTTCGATCGCCCTGCTCAACTCCGCGGTCGTGATCGTGCTGGCGGTGTTGATCTGGAACGGCGCGAAGGTGCTCGGCTCGGCCTGGGAGGACGTCCGCCAGGTGCGGGAATCCGACAAGATCCTGGCCAAGCTCGAAAGCGAGACCAGCCGCCTGCAGAACCTGATCCATCGCTACATCAACCAGCCGAGCCCGGACCTGTTCGCGGAAATCCTGCTGCTCCGCGAGGCCGTGCTCGGCACGCTGACGAACCGGGCCTCGACCGACCCGATGCTGTCAGGCTCGGTCGAGCAGCTGGAGCGCGTCACCAGCCGTTTCCTCGACGGCTTCGGCGAACTGCGCACCGTGCAGACCAGGATCGCCAAGACCTATGATGAGCAGGTGCTGTCGCCGACCAAGGACATGGCCGGGCTCTATTCGATCATCGAGGGCGCGACCGGCCATCGCGATGCACTGATCTGGCCCGCGCTCGGCAAGTCGCGCGAAGCGTTCACCTCGCTGCTGGTCGCCGCCAACGCCTACTATCTCTCGCTGGCCTCCTCGTCGGCCGAGGAAGCCCGCCGCAACATCGATACGATCGAGAGGACGATTCCCGTCATGACCGATCTGGCCGAGAACGATCTGCAGCGGATGGCGCTGGCGCGGCTCAAGGTCAAGACCGCCGAGCTGCGCGACGGGCTCGGCAAGCTCAGCGAGCAGCTCACCAACCGCACCGATTTGCTGCGCAACTCGATCGACGCCAGCCAGGCGGATGCGATCGGCGCGATCGACGATCTCTCGGTGAAGATGCGCCAGCGCGAGCAGAAGGCGCAGGAGACGTTCGACAAGACGCTGACCTCGATCTCGCGCCGGGTGCTGTCGATCGCCGTGATCTTCCTCGGCGTCATCATGTCGGCCGGCGTCATGATCGCGCTGTCGATCCGCCTGCCGCTGGCGCAGATCATGGCCGCGATGCGCACCATCACCTCGGGGGATCTCGACCGGCCGGTGCAGGGCACCTCGGCCAAGGACGAGGTCGGCGCCATGGCGCGTGCGGTTGAAGTGTTCCGCGAAAACGCGATCGCCAAGCGCAAGACCGAGGACGAGCTGCGCACCGCCAAGGAGGAGGCCGAAAGCGCGCTGCTCGAGCTCAATACCGCGCAGCAGAACCTGATCGATGCCGAACGCCTCGCCGCGCTCGGCGGCCTCGTTGCCGGCGTCGCCCACGAGGTCAACAATCCGATCGGCATCAGCCTGACGGTGGCCTCGAGCTTCGCCCGCCGCAGCGAGATGTTCGAGAATGACCTGAAGACCGAGCCGCTGCGCCGCTCCAAGCTCGACGAGTTCGTGCGCGCCTCGCGTGACGCATCGCAGCAACTGGTCGCGAACCTGACGCGCGCCGGCGAGCTGATCCAGTCGTTCAAGCAGGTCGCAGTCGATCGCTCGCATGCCGAGCGCCGCCAGTTTGCCTTGAGCGAATCCACCGACCAGATCGTGGCGAGCCTGCGGCCGGTGCTGAAGAAGGCCGCGATCGCGCTGTCGGTCGATGTGCCCGAGGGGCTCTTGATCGACGGTTATCCCGGCGCCTATGGGCAGATCTTAACCAATCTTTTCCTCAACGCCGTCAATCATGCCTTCGCCGATGGCCGCTCCGGCACCATCACCATCTCGGCGCGCGGGCGCGGCGCCGACGATGTCGAGATCATCTTCGCGGACGACGGGGCTGGCATGACGCCGGACGTGCAGCGGCAGGCGTTCGACCCGTTCTTTACGACGCGCCGCAACGAAGGTGGTACGGGCCTCGGCCTCCACATCGTCTATAACCTCGTCACCCAGCAGCTCGGTGGACGCATGATGCTGGAGTCAAGGGTAGGACAAGGCACCACTTTTCGCATTATCATGCCCAGGATCGCCAAGGGGGCTGCCAAGGGCGAGCCCACGATCACTGACGCAGCAGCCGACGGAACCAGTCAATGGCCGAACAGGACGATGTCCTCCAACTGATCGACGATACCGAGAGCCCCCCGGAGGACTCGTCGGCCCGCAAATGGAAGATCGCCGTCATCGACGACGATCACGCCGTCCATGAAGGCACCCGCTTCGCGCTGAGCGATTACAACCTGAACGGTTCGACGCTGGAGATCCTCTCCGCCTACTCTGCGGCCGAAGGCCGCACATTGATGCGGGACAACCCCGACATCGCAGCCGTGCTGCTCGACGTCATCATGGAGACCGACGTCGCCGGCCTCGAGCTCGTCGAGTTCATCCGCAACGAGATCAAGAACGAGACCGTGCGCATCATCCTGCGCACCGGCCAGCCCGGCCAGGCGCCGGAACGGCGCGTCATCGTGCAATACGACATCAACGACTACAAGGCGAAGACCGAGCTCACCGCCGACAAGCTGTTCACGTCGCTGACGGCCGCGCTGCGCAGCTACCAGCAGCTCGAGCGCATGGTGCAGACGCGGCGCGGGCTCGAGATCATCATCGACGCGGCCTCGACGCTGTACGACTTCAAGTCGATGCAGCGGCTGGCCGAGGGCGTGCTGACCCAGCTCGCCTCGCTGCTCAACGTCGACTGCGCCGGCATTCTGGTGCTGCGCGACGACGGCAATTCGGCGGCGGCCGATTTCTCGGTGCTGGCCTGCTCGGGCTGCTACAGCCGCTTCATCGGCACCACCTCGTCGAAGGCGCTCGATCCGGACCTGCGGCACATGGTGGAGGAAGCATTCCAGCGCCGCAAGAACGAGTTCGCCGACCACCGCAGCGTGCTCTATTCGCGCACCGGCAGCGGCCGCGAGGTCGTGGTGCTGCTGCAAGCCGAGCGCCAGCTCTCCGACACCGACCGTGCGCTGGTCGAGATCTTCTCGAGCCGGCTGTCGATCGCGTTCGACAATGTGATCCTCTACCAGCAGCTGCACGAGGCCAACACCCAGCTCGAGGACCGCGTCGCGCAGCGCACCCGCGCGCTGATGCAGGCCAACCGGCGGCTCTCGGCGCAATGGCTGCGGCTGCAGCGCGCCAACGGCTTCAAGAACGAGATCCTCGGCACCGTCGCCCACGATCTGAAGAACCCGCTCGGCGTGATCCTCGGCCGCACCGAGATGCTGACCGAGCTGATCGGCGCCGGCTCCCCGAAGGAAAACGTCACGTCGCAGGTCGAGCACATCCGGGACGCCACCAAGCGGCTGACCTCGATGGTCGATCATCTGATCTCGGACGCGATGGCCGATGCGTTCGACATCACCATCCGCCGCGAACCGGTCGACGTCGCGGCCCTGGTCAACGAGGTCACCGAGGCGAATCTGCCCTCGGCCGTCAACAAGCAGCAGAGCATCTCGGTCTCGGGGCCGCAGCAGTTCGTCACGATGTGCGACGCCGACCGGATCCGCGAGGCGATCGACAACCTCGTCAGCAACGCCATCAAGTACTCGCCGATCGGCGGCAAGATCACGGTCACGGTCAGCCATGAGGGCGACGACACCGTGATCCGCATCGTCGACCAGGGTCCCGGCCTCAGCCCGGAGGATCTCGGCCGGCTGTTCGGCCGGTTCCAGCGGCTGTCGGCCAAGCCGACCGCGGGCGAGAGCTCGACCGGCCTCGGCCTTTCCATCGTCAAGCGCATCATCGACATGCATGGCGGCCATGTGACCGCGCAGAGCCCGGGCCCCGGACAGGGGTCGACCTTTACGGTTACACTGCCGGCGACAGAGACATCATGAGCCAGAACCCGCATATCTTCATCGTGGACGATGAGGCACCGGCCCGCGAAATGGTCGGCGATTACCTCAAGATGCACGGCTTCGGCGTGACGCTGTGCGATGGCGGCAAGAGCCTGCGCAAGGAGATCGAGGGCTGCACGCCCGATCTCGTGGTGCTCGACCTCAACATGCCCGAGGAAGACGGGCTGTCGATCATTCGCGACCTCAAGAGCAAGATCAACGTCCCCGTCATCATGCTGACAGCTACTGCCAGCCCGATCGACCGGGTGGTCGGGCTGGAGCTCGGCGCCGACGACTACGTGGCGAAGCCCTGCGAATTGCGCGAGCTGATGGCGCGCATCCGCTCGGTGCTGCGGCGGAGCGGGCCGGCGAAAGCGGCGGCGCCGGAACCGGCGAGCGCCAAGGCCGAAAAAGAGCAGCTGGTGCGGTTCGGCACCAAATGGCTCGATCTCGAGGCCCAGGCCCTGCGCGACGACGAGGGCAATGAGCATCCGCTGACGGCCTCCGAATTCGGCCTCCTGAAGGTGTTCGCGGCCAACCCGAAGCGGGTCTTGTCGCGCGAGCGGCTCTTGGAACTCGCCAATGCGCGCGACGCGGAAGCCTTCGACCGTGCCGTCGACCTCCGCATCATGCGCATCCGCCGCAAGATCGAATTCGACCCGACCAAGCCGTCGGTGATCCGGACCATCCGCGGCGGCGGCTACCTGTTCTCGCCGACCGGGGACAAGGCGTAGCGCTGCGAAAGCTGTCCCGCCTCGCAATGTCGTCCTGGCGAAAGCCAGGACCGATAACCACGACTGCCCGGGTTGGGTAGGCTGGACCCACAGCGGGCTCAAACAACGATCATTTGGGGTAATGGGTCCTGGCTTTCGCCAGGACGACAAATCGTTGTGTGGCACCGGCGGATTCAGCGACACAAAGGCTGTCAATCCGCGCAAAAATCCCTAAGTTTCGGCCATGCCGAAAACAGCCTCCAAAGCCCCCGCCAAGCCCGCATCGAAGACCGACCCCAAGCCCGTCGCCGCCAAGGCCACGGCGAAGGGCGACCATGTCTTCCTGGTCGACGGCTCGTCCTACATCTTCCGCGCCTACCACGCGCTGCCGCCACTGAACCGCAAATCCGACGGGCTGCAGGTCAACGCCGTGCTCGGCTTCTGCAACATGCTGTGGAAGCTGTTGCGCGACATGCCCGAGAACAACCGGCCGACGCATCTGGCGATCGTGTTCGACAAGTCGGAGATCACGTTCCGCAACAAGCTCTATCCCGACTACAAGGCGCACCGGCCGCCGGCGCCCGACGATTTGATCCCGCAATTCGCGCTGATCCGCGAGGCGGTGCGCGCCTTCGAACTGCCCTGCCTCGAGCAGGTCGGCTTCGAGGCCGACGATCTGATCGCGACCTATGCGCGGCTCGCCAGCGAGCGCGGCGCGACCACGACGATCGTGTCATCGGACAAGGATCTGATGCAACTCGTCAACGACAAGGTCGTGATGTACGACACGATGAAGGATCGCCGCATCGGCCGCGACGAGGTGATCGAGAAATTCGGCGTGCCGCCGGAGAAGGTGGTCGAGGTGCAGGCGCTGGCCGGCGACTCCACCGACAACGTGCCCGGCGTGCCCGGCATCGGCATCAAGACCGCCGCGCAGCTGATCATCGAATATGGCGATCTCGATCAACTGCTGTTCCGCGCCGGCGAGATCAAGCAGCCGAAGCGGCGCGAGGCGCTGCTGGAGAACGCCGAGAAGGCGCGCATCTCGCGCCAGCTCGTGCTGCTCGACGACAAGGTCGACCTCGAAGTGCCGCTCGACGACCTCGCCGTGAACGACCCCGACTCGCGCCGGCTGATCGCCTTCCTCAAGGCGATGGAGTTCACCACCCTCACCCGCCGCGTCGCCGACTACGCGCAGATCGACCCGGCCAATGTCGACGCCGATCCCGGCAACAAGAGCGGCGCGAGCGTGTTCTCGCCATTGCCGCCATCCGATGTGACGCCGGCGCCCGGAGACGCCCCGACATCTGCGGCACCGCTGCCGAAAGCCAAGCCGACCGGTGCGCGTGACGACAAGAATTCAAACCTGAAGGGCACGCCGGCGACGCTGGCCGAGGCCCGTGGCGAGGCGATCCGCAAGACCGGCTTCGACCGCAAGGCGTATCAGGCGATCGGCAGCCTCGATCAGCTCAAGGCCTTCATCGCCCGCGTGCCCGACACCGGCTATGTCGCGATCGAGGCGATGTCGGAATCGATCGACCCGATGCAGGGCGAGCTCTCGGGCCTTGGACTGGCGCTGGCGCCAAACGATGCGTGTTACGTGCCGCTCAGCCACAGGCAGGCCGGCGGTGGCGCGGGCCTGTTCGATGCAGGCCTCGCACCCGGCCAGATCAAGACTGCCGAGGCGCTGGCGGCGCTCAGGCCGCTGCTGGAGTCCGTCGGCATCCAGAAGGTCGGCTTCGACGTCAAGTTCACCTCGGTCATGCTGGCGCAGCACGGAATCACGCTGCGCAACATCGACGATGCGCAGCTGATGAGCTACGCGCTCGATGCGGGCCGCGGCTCGCATGCGCTGGAGGCGCTCGCCGAGCGCTGGTTCGGCCACGCCGTCGTCAACTACGGCGGCCTCGTCGGCAGCGGCAAGGGCAAGCTGACCTTCGATCAAGTCACGATCGACAAGGCCAGCGAATATGCGGCCGAAAGCGCAGACGTGATCCTGCGGCTGTGGCGGGTGCTGAAGCCGCGCCTCGTCGCCGAGCGGATGGCGACGGTGTACGAGACGCTGGAGCGGCCGCTGGTCTCGGTGCTGGCGCGGATGGAGCGGCGCGGCATCTCGATCGATCGCCAGGTGCTGTCGCGGCTGTCGGGCGATTTCGCCCAGACCGCGGCGCGCGTCGAGGCCGAGATCCAGGAGATCGCCGGCGAGCCGGTCAATGTCGGCAGTCCGAAGCAGATCGGCGACATCATCTTCGGCAAGATGGGATTGCCCGGCGGCAGCAAGACCAAGACCGGCGCGTGGTCGACCACCGCGCAGGTGCTCGACGAGCTTGCCGAGCAGGGCCACGAATTCCCGAAGAAGATCCTGGAGTGGCGCCAGGTCTCGAAGCTGAAATCGACCTATACCGACGCGCTGCCGACCTACGTCAATCCGCAGACCCATCGCGTCCACACCACCTACGCGCTGGCCGCGACCACCACGGGCCGGCTGTCGTCGAACGAGCCGAATCTGCAGAACATCCCTGTTCGTACCGAGGACGGCCGCAAGATCCGCCGCGCCTTCATCGCGACGCCGGGCCACAAGCTGGTGTCGGCCGACTACTCACAGATCGAGTTGCGGCTGCTCGCCGAGATCGCCGACGTGCCGGTGCTGCGCCAGGCATTCCGCGACGGGCTCGACATTCACGCCATGACCGCATCCGAAATGTTCGGCGTGCCGATCAAGGACATGCCGAGCGAGGTGCGCCGCCGCGCCAAGGCGATCAACTTCGGCATCATCTACGGCATCTCGGCATTCGGCCTCGCCAACCAACTCGGCATCGCCCGCGAGGAGGCCTCGGCCTACATCAAGAAATACTTCGAGCGCTTCCCGGGCATCCGCGCCTATATGGACGAGACCAAGGATTTCTGCCGCCGCAACGGCTATGTGACGACGCTGTTCGGGCGCAAGTGCTACTACCCCGACATCAAGGCCTCCAACGCCTCGGTGCGCGCCTTCAACGAACGCGCCGCGATCAATGCGCGCCTGCAGGGCACCGCGGCCGACATCATCCGCCGCGCCATGATCCGCGTCGAGGACGCGCTCACCGAGAAGAAGCTCTCGGCGCAGATGCTTTTGCAGGTGCATGACGAACTGATCTTCGAGGTGCCGGACGATGAGGTCGCGGCGACGCTGCCGGTGGTGCAGAAGGTGATGCAGGATGCGCCGTTCCCGGCGGTGCTCCTGTCGCTGCCGCTGCAGGTCGATGCCCGCGCCGCGAACAATTGGGACGAGGCGCATTAGCGCTTCCTCACCTCTCCCCGCTTGCGGGGAGAGGTCGGATCGCTCTTGCGATCCGGGTGAGGGGGTACAGGTCTCACCTCGGTCCTTGCACGTTGAGAGAACCCCTCACCCCAACCCTCTCCCCGCAAGAGCGGGGCGAGGGAGCGCACCACCTTCGCCGCCACATTGCTCCGAGAGCAATTCCGGCATGGCCGCGCCGCGGACGACACGCTAGAAGTGTGCGCATCCCTCGCGAGACCCGTCATGCCCCACACATCCGCTTTGCTCGGCTTTGCGCTCATCTGCCTCGGCATGGTGCTGACGCCGGGGCCGAACATGATCTATCTGATCTCGCGCTCGATCACGCAAGGGCCGGCGGCCGGCATCGTCTCGCTCGGCGGCGTGGCGCTCGGCTTCGTGTTCTACATGCTGTGCGCGGCGTTCGGCATCACCGCATTGCTGTTTGCGATTCCCTACGCCTATGACGCGCTGCGCTTTGCCGGCGCGGGCTATCTGCTCTGGCTGGCATGGCAGGCCGTGAGGCCCGGCGGCCGCTCGCCGTTCCAGGTCAAGGCGCTGAAGGTCGACGGCCCGCGCAAATTGTTCGCGATGGGCTTCGTCACCAATCTGCTGAACCCGAAGATCGCGATGCTTTATCTGGCGCTGCTGCCGCAGTTCATCGACCCCGCCGGCGGCAGCGTGCTGACGCAGTCGCTCGCGCTCGGCTCGATCCAGATCGTGATCAGCGTCAGCGTCAACGCGATGATCGCCCTCGCCGCCGGTTCGATCGCGGTGTTCCTCGGCACCCGCCCGACCTGGCTTTTGGTGCAGCGCTGGCTGATGGGCACCGTGCTCGCAGGGCTGGCGATGAAGATGGCGCTCGAGGCGCGGCGGGCCTAGCGAGTACCCTCTCCCCTTGTGGGAGAGGGTGGCTTCGATGCTTCGCATCGAAGCCGGGTGAGGGGTTGTTTCCACGAGTTCGTCTGCGGGGACAACCCCTCATCCGGCGCTTCGCGCCACCTTCTCCCACAAGGGGAGAAGGGAAGTAAGCGCGTAGGATGGGTAGAGCGCAGCGAAACCCATCCTGACCACCGCGGATTCGAAGTGATGGGTTTCGCTGCGCTCTACCCATCCTACGGTTCAGCAACCCTCAATCCAGCTTCGCCTCCATCCCCCGCTTCGTCGCCGGGCGGGCCATCAGCGTCTCGTACCAGCGCTTGACGTTGGGGAAGTCGGCCAGGTCGACCTTGTGGCGCGGATGGCGCCAGGCCCAGCCGAGGATGGCGAAATCGGCGACCGACAGATCGCCGGCGACGAATTCGCGCCCATCAAGCCGGCGGTCCAGCACGCCGTAGAGCCGCCGCGTCTCGGCCATGTAGCGCTTCAGGCCGTAGGCGCGGTCCTGCTCGTTCTCCAGCGCGATGAAATGGTGCACCTGGCCCGGCATCGGGCCGAAGCCGCCCATCTGCCACATCAACCACTCATAGACCGGGATCCGCTCCGCCAGCGGCTTCGGCAGGAACTTGCCGGTCTTCTCGCCGAGATAGAGCAGGATCGCGCCGGACTCGAAAATGCTGACCGGCTTGCCGCCGGGGCCATCCGGATCGACGATCGCCGGGATCTTGTTGTTCGGGCTGATCGCAAGGAAGGCGGGCGCCATCTGTTCGCCCTTGCTGATGTTCACCGGGATCACCTTGTAGGGCAGCCCCATTTCCTCCAGCGCCACCGAGATCTTGCGGCCGTTGGGGGTGTTCCAGGTGTGCAGCTCGATGGTCATTTCCGCTTCCCGTGCAAGTGTTTGGCCGAGTGTTTGGCGCCTGCTTACGGGGAACGGAACGGCCGCACAACCGCGCTTTCCGGAAAGCACGCCCGCGGAAATCGCGGCTTGGGCACTGTTGACGGCGGAATTTCCACGCTGGAATGTGCCGGTAAGCGTGGATAGATTGCCGCCCGCCTCAAACCCTCAAGGGAAAAAGTCTTTGTCCAAATCAGCCTCCCGCGCCCGCCTCGCCGAGATCATCCGCAAGCGCTCGTTCGGCCGCGGCGAGATCACCTTGGCGTCGGGCCGCAAGAGCGACTTCTATTTCAACCTGAAGCCGACGATGCTCGATCCCGAGGGCGCGGCGCTGCTTGCCGAGCTCACCTATGAAGCGCTGAAGGACGACAAGCTCGATTTCGTCGGCGGGCTCGAGATGGGCGCGGTGCCGCTCGCCGGCGCCATCGCGCAACTGTCCTGGCTGAAGGGCCACCCGATCGCGGCGTTCTTCGTGCGCAAGAAGCCGAAGGAGCATGGCGCTAAGCTTTCCGTCGAAGGGCTTGCGAAGGGCGAGAGCCTTGCGGGCAAGCGCATCGTCATCGTCGAGGACGTCACCACGACAGGCGGCTCGGCGCTGAAGGCGGTGGAAGCCGTGCGCGAGGCCGGCGGCGAGATCGCGCTGGTCTTCACCATGGTCGATCGCGAGGAAGGCGCGACCGAGACGTTTGCCGAAGCCGGCTTGCCGTTCCGCGCGCTCTACAAGGCGGGCGAGTTCCTGAAGGACTGAGGCGCTTTGGCGGCTATCTCCCGTCTTCGCGTATCGCCGCGCGGTGCGCGTTTCATGTGACGCCGTCACCCCAGATCAATCGCTCGTTTACCATCCCGCCTTAAGGTGAATCCGCCGGGGCAGCTTGTCGCCGCGGCGTGGCGCGTCGGGTGGAGTTGGCGTTGCGTACAGAGTTGAGTGATCGGCGCACGCAGCGCCGCGTGATGCTTGCCGCCGCAGCCGTTGCGGGTTCCATCCTTGTGGTGCCCGCGCCTGTGTCAGCCGAAGGGCTGCTCGACTTCTTCTTCGGCGGTTCCCAGAAGCAGCAGAGCCGGCAGGCGCCGCCGCAAGCCAATTTCTTCGCCGACCCGTTCGGCCTCAACCAGCAGGCCGAGCGGCAACCGTCCGCCCCCATCTCGGCGCCGCGCGTGGCCGGTTCCGGACCGGCGTATTGCGTGCGCAGCTGCGACGGCAAATATTTTCCGCTGACGATGCGCGGCAACGCCACGCCGGCGCAGCTTTGCCAGGCCTTCTGTCCGGCGAGCGCGACCAAGGTCTATTACGGCAGCCATATCGACAGCGCCGCATCGACCGCCGGCGAACGCTACGCCGACAGCGAAAACGCCTTCGCCTACCGCAAGGCGCTGCGCGCCGACTGCACCTGCAACGGCCGTGACCCGGCGGGGCTTGCGCCGGTCGACCTCGCGCTCGATGCCTCGCTGCGTGCCGGCGACGTGATCGCGACCACCGACGGCCTCGTCGCCTACACCGGCATCCGTGTCGGCAACGAGCAGTCCTTCGACTTCACGCCGGTCGCCTCCTATCCCGGATTGACCTCGGCGGTCCGCGCGCGGCTCGGCGAAATGAAGGTCGCCCCCGTCAGCGCCGAGATCGCGGGCGATGCGCCGCTGCCGGAAACCGGCCGCGATGTCGCGCCGTCGTCTGTTGCGCCGAAGGGCAACGCCGCGAAGCCCGCCAAGCGGGCCGAGGCGAACTGACGGGCGTAAGCCCGTCATTCCGGGATGGTGCGTAAGCACCAGACCTCAGATGCGCAATTGCGCATCGGGGAATCTCGAGATTCCGGGTTCGCCTCTTCGAGGCGCCCCGGAATGACGCTGTTACAAATTGCTACCGCGCCACGATCACGCCGATCACATTGGGCGCGGCCATGTATTTCTCCTCGATCGCGGCCCGCGCGGCCGCGCGGTTCTCCGGATTGAGGATGCCGCGCTTCTCGGCGAGGATCATCCAGCAATAGCCCCACCAGTCCGTCAGCATGCCGTGATCGTCGACGAGATCGTAACCCTGCTCGCCGGCGAAAATCCGCGCATGCGCTTCATCGAGCGAATCGAGCCAGGCGTGATCCTCGTCCGAGAACAGCTCGTCGCTGAAATCGTCCGTGGTGTAGCCCCAGATCGACATGCAGACCGCGTTGAACTCGCGATCGAGCTGGTCGTCATCGATCGGCTGGCGCCGCGAGGCCTGGTGCAGCCGCGACAGCGACCTCGCGAAATCGGCAATCCGGGTCAGAGCGAATTGATCAAAAGCGATGGTGGACATGTAGTCCTCACGGAGACTGAGAGACCATAGATATTGTGTCGGCACAGGCGCCGAATCACAATGATATATCAAAGACTTGCTAAAGTGTTCTTAATTCGTCCTGATTGGTTTACAGACCGCCCCCGGACGTCGTCCTGGCGAAAGCCAGGACCCATTACCCCAATAGGCCGACATCTCGCGAGCCTGGGCCACGAATGAGCACCGCTGGCAGCTATTACGTCTACATCCTCGCAAGCCGGCATCACGGCACGATCTATATCGGGGTCACCAACGATGTCGGCGCGCGGCTTGAATTGCATCGTTCCGGGCGCGGCTCCAGATTTGTGCTGAAGTACAAAATATTCCGCCTCGTCCATGTCGAGGAATTCGCCACGCCGCAGGAGGCGATCGCACGCGAGAAGCAGCTGAAGTTCTGGAAGCGCGATTGGAAGATCAAGCTGATCGAAGCAGAAAATCCGGATTGGAACGACCTGTCGGGCCTCATCTGACAATTGGGGCAATGGGTCCTGGCTTTCGCCAGGACGACGATGTGGCGCGAGCGAGTATCGTCGCCCCGTTGCGCGCGGACGCTGCCCGTAAAGCAATTCGGGCCGCTGACCAGGTCAGCGGCCCGTTGAAAATGGCTTCGGAATGAAATGCGTCGGAATGAAATGCGTCGGAGCTGAAAAATGTGCCCGCCCCACGAGCGACAGCCGTGTTTGTAAAGGCTCCGTTAAGCCTTGGAAATCCGTATCACCACGGTGTTTCGGATCGCGCGTGAAAGCGCGTTGCGCGGCCGCTTAGTTCGCCGCCGAGAGCAGCTTGTCGCCGCAGGCATTTGCGTAGAACTTGCCGCCGCATTGCCGCTTGATGGCGGCGCAGCGCGCGACGGGCGATGCGTTCTGCGCCACGCTGAAGCCGCAACTCAGGCCGTCGGCGCTGCGGCCCGGTCTGCCCGCTGCATCGGCTGCGCTGGTCGCCGTGATGCACACCACGAGCAACGCCGCGGCCGCGATCTCGATCAAGAGTCTCATCACGCATCCTCCGGTCAATTGTCGCGAAATCCCGGCTTCTGCAATGCCATCGTAGCACCCATGACGGCTGGTCCGGAAGGTTCCCGAAGCGGCCCGGTCCTTGCATAAAATCACGGCAGCGCTGTGTATGGCATCGTCCCTGACGGTTTCGATTGCCATGCAACGCGGGTATCATTGCGCCGGAGCGTGATCGGAAGGCCGCGGAACCGGGATTTCCGGGGGAACCATGCTCCACCAATGAAATGGGGTCATGATGCCGATCATCGCATCATGTTCCGGTTTGAACGGCAGGGATTGGGCGCGTTGCAGGAACAGACAAACTACCCGGCATTGAACCAGCCGATCGACGAGCTGGCGCTGACCGAGATCAAGAGCGCGATCCTGGCCAAGCTCCGGCTTGCGATCGGCAAGGACGCCACCGTTGCGACCAGACGCGACTGGTACAAGGCCGCGGCGCTGACGCTTCGCGACCGCATCGTGCACCACTGGCTGACGGCCGAGAAGCAGAGCTACGACGCCGGCGCCAAGCGCGTCTATTATCTCTCGCTCGAGTTCCTGATCGGGCGCCTGTTCACCGACGCACTCAACAATATGGGACTGCTGCCGCTGTTCGAGGCGGCGCTCGGCGACCTCGGCGTCGATCTCTCGGACCTGCGCAAATGCGAGCCGGATGCGGCGCTCGGCAATGGCGGCCTCGGCCGGCTTGCAGCCTGCTTCATGGAGAGCATGGCGACGCTGGCGATCCCCGCGACCGGCTACGGCATCCGCTACGATTTCGGCCTGTTCCGCCAGATCATGAACCATGGCTGGCAGCAGGAATATCCCGACGAGTGGCTCGCCTTCGGCAATCCCTGGGAATTCCAACGGCCGGAGGTGGTGTACAACGTTCACTTCGGCGGCCATGTCGAGCATGTCGACGATCGCGGCCGCGACCGCGCCACCTGGCACCCGGCGGAAACCGTCGAGGCCATGGCCTACGACACGCCGATCGTCGGCTGGCGCGGCCAGCACGTCAACGCGCTCCGCCTGTGGTCGGCGCATGCGCCCGACCCGCTCGAGCTCGACGTCTTCAACACCGGCGACTACGTCTCGGCCAGCGCCGAGCAGGCCCGCGCGGAAGCGATCTGCAAATTCCTGTATCCGAACGACGAGAGCGCGGCGGGCCGCGAGCTCCGGCTGCGCCAGGAATATTTCTTCGTCTCGGCCTCGTTGCAGGATCTCGTGAAGCGGCATCTCGCCTCCGACGGCGGCCTGCGCAACCTCGCGCAGAAGGCGGCGGTGCAGCTCAACGACACGCATCCGAGCCTTGCGGTCACCGAGCTGATGCGCATCCTGGTCGACCTGCACAATTTCCGCTGGGACGAGGCCTGGAAGATCACGGTCGCGACGCTGTCCTACACCAACCACACGCTGCTGCCGGAGGCGCTCGAGACCTGGCCGGTCGAACTGTTCGAGCGGCTGCTGCCGCGGCATCTCGAGATCATCTACCGCATCAACGTGGCCCATCTCGCGCTCGCCGAGGAACGCTTCCCCGGCGACATCGAATACCGCGCCTCGGTCTCGCTGATCGACGAGCGCAGCGGCCGCCGCGTGCGGATGGGCCAGCTCGCCTTCGTCGGCTCGCACCGCATCAACGGCGTCTCCGCGATGCATTCCGACCTGATGAAGGAGACCGTGTTCCACGACCTCCACCATCTCTATCCGTCGCGCATCACCAACAAGACCAACGGCATCACCTTCCGCCGCTGGCTGATGCTGGCCAATCCGCGACTGACCGCGCTGCTGCGCGAAACCTGCGGCGAGGCCGTGCTCGACGACTTCTCGCTGCTCGAGCGCCTCGAGACCCATTCGAGCGATCTGGAATTCCAGAAGCGCTTCCGCGACGTCAAGCATCACAACAAGCTGGCGCTGGCGCGGCTGATTCGCGAGCGCAACGGCATCCAGGTCGACCCCTCGGCGCTGTTCGACGTGCAGATCAAGCGCATCCACGAATACAAGCGGCAGCTGCTCAACATCCTGGAGACGATCGCGCTGTATCACGCGATGAAGGACGAGCCGCGGCGCGACTGGGTGCCGCGCGTGAAAATCTTCGCCGGCAAGGCGGCGGCAAGCTACCGCTACGCCAAGCTGATCATCAAGCTGATCAACGACGTCGCCGAGGTCGTCAACAACGACGCTTCGCTCGGCGGCAGGCTGAAGGTCGCCTTTCTCGCCGACTACAATGTCAGCCTCGCCGAGGTGATCATTCCGGCCGCCGATCTCTCCGAGCAGATCTCGACCGCCGGCATGGAGGCCTCCGGCACCGGCAACATGAAGCTCGCGCTGAACGGCGCACTGACGATCGGCACGCTCGACGGCGCCAATATCGAGATCCGCGACAATGTCGGCGAGGAGAACATCGCGATCTTCGGCCTCGAGGCCGGCGACGTCATGGTCCGCCGCAAGCAGGGGCTCGACGCCAGCGACGCGATCCGCAAATCGCCGCGGCTCGAGCGCGCGATCCGCGCCATCGAGAGCGGCGAGTTCTCGCCCGGCGATCCCGCACGCTTCGCCTCGATCGGGCACGCGCTGCGCTACCTCGACCACTACATGGTCTCGGCCGATTTCGATTCCTACTACGACGCGCAGCGCGGCATCGACGCGCGCTGGCGCGTGCCTTCCGCCTGGACCCGCGCCTCGATCCTCAACGTCGCGCGCATGGCATGGTTCTCCTCCGACCGCACCATCCGCGAATATGCCGAGGACATCTGGCACGTGCCGGTGCATCCGGGCGCCTCGCCGCAGCTCGGCAACCAGCGCGAGGCGAAGGGCTAATCCCGGGACGCGGAAATCGATTACGCCCGACGTCATTGAAATCAGCGCAATTGCTCGCGATATTGCATGACGAACGTCATTGCTCGTCATTGCGTATGGCGATACGGAAGCGCCAGTCGATATTGAAAGACCCGCATGCTCACCAAGACCCCGCACCTTTTCGATGAAGCAACCGCCGTGACCGCAGGCGACAGCCGCTGGCAGGGACGGACCAGTCCCGATTACTGGGCGTTCGTCGGTCCGTTCGGCGGCTGCACGGCCGCGACGATCCTGCGCGCGCTGATGCAGCACCCGCAGCGCGCGGGCGATCCGCTGGCGCTGACGGTCAACTACTGCGCGCCGGTCGCCGAGGGCGTGTTCGATCTCGATGTCCGCCTGGTCAAGGCCAACCGCTCGAGCCAGCACTGGTCGGTCGAGATGACGCAGGGCGGCGGCGAGGTCGCGACGCTGGCGACGGCCGTGTTCGCCGAGCGTCGCCCGTCCTGGTCGCACCAGCCCGCCGGGTTTCCGGGCGCCGTGCCGTTCGACGAGCTGCGCTCCTTTCCGAAGCTCAAGATGACCTGGGCCAACCAGTACGATTTCCGCTTCGCCGAGGGCGAGCCGATGTTCGCCGGCGGCGGCGGCGCGCAGCAGCCGTCGAGCCCCTATTCAAAGCTCTGGATCGCCGATCGTGTGCCGCGCAAGCTCGATGCGCTGTCGCTGATGTCGATGTCGGACGCGTTCTTCGGCCGCGTCTTCCACGCAAGGCACGAGCTGGTGCCGTTCGGCACCGTGTCGCTGACGACCTATTTCCACGCCGACGCGGCCGACCTGGATGCGGAGGACATCACCCGCGTGCTCGCCACAGCCGACGCCAAGACCTTCCACAAGAGCTACGGCGACCAGCACGGCGAATTGTGGTCGCCTTCCGGCCGGCTGCTCGCGACCACGACGCAGATCGCTTATTTCAAGGCGTAGGCAAATATCCACATTGGTCTGTCAGGACCGCATTGCCTATTTCAAGGGTTGAGGGAACATTGGCACGTCGCTTCTGTTCCACACCTTTGGGAGCACTGCTGCATGTCCGAAGCCGACACGTCAAAGCCCTCGCGCATCGCCCTGCTTGGCGTTCCCATCGAGATCGGCGCGTCGCAGGCCGGCCCGCTGATGGGACCGGACGCGCTACGCACCGCGGGCATCGCGCGCCTGCTCGAGCAGCTCGACTTCCAGGTCGACGACCACGGCAACCTTGCGATTCCCCAGGTCGTCGCCGACGGCCCGGTGCCGGCCAACACCAGGTTCTACGATGAAGTGAAGACCTGGACCCGTGCGCTCTCCGAGCGCGCCTATTGGCTGGCGCATTCCGGCGCGATCCCGATCTTCATGGGCGGCGATCACTCACTGTCGATGGGGTCGATCAACGGCGTCGCGCGCTACTGGCAGGAAAAGGGCCGGCCGCTGTTTGCGCTGTGGGTCGACGCGCATGCCGACTACAACACGCCGGCCACCACCATCACCGGCAACATGCACGGCATGTCGGCCGCGTTCCTGTGCGGCGAGCCCGGTCTCGACGATTTGCTCGGCGGGCTGCCGCGCGCCTCGATCCCGCCCGATCAGCTCGACCTGATCGGCACGCGTTCGGTCGATCCGCTGGAGCGCAAGCTGCTGCGGCAGCGCAACGTGTCGATCGCGGACATGCGCCAGATCGACGAGTTCGGCGTCGCCGTGCTCACGCGCCGCGTCATCGAACGCGTCAGGGCGAAGAACGGCGTGCTGCACGTCTCGTTCGATGTCGACTTCCTCGATCCGGCGGTGGCGCCCGGCGTCGGCACCACGGTGCCGGGCGGCGCGACCTATCGGGAAGCCCATCTCATCATGGAGCTGCTGCACGATTCCGGGCTGGTGCGCTCGCTCGACATCGTCGAGCTCAATCCCTTCCTCGACGAGCGCGGCCGCACCGCGCGCGTCGCGGTCGAATTGATCGGCAGCCTGTTCGGCCTGCAGATCACCGACCGCCAGACCCCGAGCAACGCGGTGCTGCCGGAGATGGGGGAGTAGCGAAGCAACAGGCGATGTCGTCCCGGCGAAAGCCGGGACCCATAACCACCGATGGTCATTGTTGCGCGCCGGTGGAATGACGAGTCCCAACCACAACATCCGCTGCGGAGTATGGGTCCCGGCCTTCGCCGGGACGACACTGGAGTATGTGGCGCCGCCGGCTGCTCAGCTTGTCGGATCGAAAAGGTGCGCGCTTCGTTGACTACGTCAAAAATCAAAAAGGCGGCCACGAGGGCCGCCTTTTCCAATCGCGTACTGCTTGCGCAGCTTACTCCGCCGCCAGCTTCACTTCCGGCGCGGCGGCGCGGACTTCGGCGTCGACCTGCGCTTCGAACTTGGCGAAGTTCTTCTGGAACATGCCGACCAGCGCACGCGCGGTCTTGTCGAACTCGACCTTGTCGGCCCAGGTCTTGATCGGATCGAGGATGTGCGGCTCGACGCCCGGCAGCGAGGTCGGCACCGCGAAGCCGAAATACTTGTCGGTGCGGAAGTCGGCGTTGCGCAGCGAGCCGTTCAGCGCCGCGGTGAGCAGCGCGCGGGTCACCTTGATCGGCATGCGACGGCCGGTGCCGTACTTGCCGCCGGTCCAGCCGGTGTTGACCAGCCAGCAATCGACATTGTGCTTGGCGATCAGCTCGCGCAGCATGTTGCCGTAGACCGACGGATCGCGCGGCAAGAACGGCGAACCGAAGCAGGTGGAGAATTCCGGCTGTGGCTCGTTGCCGAGGCCGCGCTCGGTGCCGGCGACCTTCGCGGTGTAGCCGGACAGGAAGTGATACATCGCCTGCGCCGGCGTCAGCTTGGCGATCGGCGGCATCACGCCGAAGGCGTCGGCGGCGAGCATCACGACGTTCTTCGGATGCGGCGCGCAGCCGGTGCGCGAGGCGTTCGGGATGAAATCGAGCGGATAGGCCGAGCGGGTGTTCTCGGTCTTCGAGCCGTCGTCGAAATCGGGCACGCGATCATTGGCGCCGAGCACGACGTTTTCCAGCACCGCGCCGAAGCGCTTGCTGGCGGCGTAGATTTCCGGCTCGGCTTCGCCGGACAGCTTGATGCATTTGGCGTAGCAGCCGCCTTCGAAATTGAAGACGCCGTCCTCGCTCCAGCCATGCTCGTCATCGCCGATCAGCGTGCGCTTGGGATCGGCCGAGAGCGTGGTCTTGCCGGTGCCGGACAGGCCGAAGAAGATCGCGGTGTCGCCGTCGGCGCCGACATTGGCCGAGCAGTGCATCGGCATCACGCCCTTCTCGGGCAAATAGAAGTTCAGCGTGGTGAACACGCTCTTCTTCATCTCGCCTGCATATTGCGAGCCGCCGATCAGGACGATCTTGCGGGCGAAATCGATCGCGACGACGTTCTCCGACTTGCAGCCGTGGCGCTTCGGATCGGCACGGAAGCTCGGCAGGTCGATGATCGTGAGTTCGGGCACGAAGCTCGCGAGCTCCGACGCCTCGGGGCGGATCAGCAGCGTGCGGATGAACAGCGAGTGCCAGGCCAGCTCGGTGAAGACGCGGGTCTTGATGCGATGATTCGGATCGGCGCCGCCATAGAGATCCTGCGCGAACAGCGTCATGCCTTCGGCATGCTTGAGGAAGTCGGCATGGAGCGCAGCGAACTGCTCCGAGGTGATCGACTGGTTGCCGGCCCACCACATGCTCTTGTCGGTCAGGCCGTCGCGGACCGTGAACTTGTCCTTCGGACTGCGCCCGGTGAACTCACCGGTATCCGCGCAGAGCGCGCCATCGGCCGACAGCACCGCTTCGCCATTACGCAGCGAATGCTCGTAAAGCTGAGGCGCGCCATAATTCCAATGCACGCCCTTGAGATTTTTTAAGCCGAATTTATCGGCGCCGAAGGCACCGTTATGCACGCCCGTCTCTTGCACGAAGAACCTCCTCGAACCCGCGTATCCTTGTTCGCGCGAATGTCGCTAGTCGCGCCCCGCCGCGGTGACCGTGATCAGAATATAGCCTCTCGGCTTCGGTCCGGCGACCTAATAGTGGGGATCGCCGGGCTTGCCAAGCCAATCGAACGGCTTTTGGCTGATTCCAAGGCAGGCCCATCATCTGGCGCAAATACCGCAGCGCGAAACCCTTTCGTCTTGCTTTCGTTTTCTCGTTGTTTTCCCGACAGTCGAGCGACGTTTCATCGCCTTTCCCGCCGCGCACGGAGCTTTGCGATGCACAAAAAGTGCCAGCCGGCGGGCAGCGCCTTCGCCGATCGAGGCGAACGGCGCGGAGAATGCCGGGTATGCATTTCGCGCTGAGGATGTATCGTTGAGATGGGCCGCCGCGCGCTGACGCAGCGCTGCACGGCTGAGCATGACCACCATCGTGTTGCACGCGGCACCACCTGATCGGCGTTGAGCTGCAGATGAGAGCTGCTGACGAGCAGTTTCGATTGCGCTCAACACGCCTTCGTCGAAGCCCGATTGTATCAATGCTCAACTGCGATGAATGTTCCGCAACGCGTGGCGTTCGGCGGCGAGACGGTCGCTGACCCCGGCGATCGATGATAACGCAATCAGCGCGGTCGCACGCGCGCGTCATCGCGGTCGACATCGCGATCCGACTGATTTTCCGAGGCAGCCGCGCCAGACGTTCTTGCATGCACATCGAGCCGACGGGCGATGACGAGACGCGCCCGTGCGAAATGATCGCGCTGTCAAACCCGGACTGCGCAATCGCGCCGCCGCACCCATGCGACACCATGCCTCGCCACGGCCGCAGCGCCGCCGTGCGGACAGGTGGTTTTCTTTGATCGCTTCCTATTCCTTGGCGCGCGCCTCGCCGGCGAGCCGCACCAGCATCTTGCGCAGCTCGGTGCCGGTGGTGACGCGCTCGGGGAAATCCAGCCGCAGCGTGTCGTGGCCGGCCTGCATGTCCATGCCATCCGGATCGCAGCCGGTGCAGAGCCAGTCGGCACTTTCCGCGCCGAGCAGCCGCGTGGCGTAGAGGTTCATGGCCTCGCGGTGATCCTCGTTCATATGCGCCACCGCGTCGGGCTCGGCTTCGAGCAGCTCCTCGGCTCCCCCGAGATCGGTCAGGAATTGCGCGGGTTTGAGGTCCACGATGCGGCCAAACCCGGCGACCAGATGGGCACCGCTCGGCCTGATCCGGAAAAACGAAAAATCCTTAAATTCCACAAAGGCTTCCGCTGACGGATGGGCGCCGAGATAGCGCCGGCGGACGAGCTCCCGCCCGGCCTCCGCGACCTCCTCCGCCTGACCGGCCAGCATGATCCGGGCCCCCTCCAGCGGATCGCCCTCGGCGCGCTCGTCCAGCATCAGCGACACCCTGGGATCGGCCAGGACGTTCTTGGTATGCAGCGCCAGCCGGGAAATCAGCAGGATCGGCGAGGCGTCGGGATGGCTGGCCAGATTGACCAGCGAGCAATAGGGATCGCCGGTGCCGGCCATCAACGTGGCGAGGGCGCCCTGGCGGCTGCGGCGGAGCAGCGAGCGGGCAAGGTGGGCAGGATCGAAGTCGGCGGTCGGTTGCATGGGCCTATCGGGTCATTTTGGGGGCGAATCGGGCGGGTTCCCTATGAAAAAAGGGCCTTTTCTCATGGTCTAAGGGTGCTATATGGGGACCCATCGCGTGGGTCGCAGAAGCGGATTTTTGCGGAACTCGGTCACACTTCAGCCCAGCTTGCATTGCTCGTTGACCGCGTTCGAAGCCCAATTCTACGGCGCGTCGCCAGAGTGCCCGCCGTCTAAGCCACTCTCATTGTGAAAGCAGCACATGCCCACAATCGCCCTGGTCGACGACGACCGCAACATTCTCACTTCGGTTTCGATCGCGCTCGAAGCCGAAGGCTATCGCATCATGACCTACACGGACGGTGCGTCGGCGCTGGATGGGTTTCGCACGTCGCCGCCCGATCTTGCGATCCTCGATATCAAGATGCCGCGCATGGACGGCATGGAAACGCTGCGCCGGCTGCGCCAGAAGTCCGACCTGCCGGTGATCTTCCTCACCTCGAAGGATGAGGAGATCGACGAATTATTCGGCCTGAAAATGGGCGCCGACGATTTCATCCGCAAGCCGTTCTCGCAGCGCCTGTTGGTCGAGCGGGTCAAGGCCGTGCTCCGCCGCGGCCAGCCGAAGGATCCGACCGCCGCACCGAAGGAGCCGGACGCCCGCGCACTCGACCGCGGCCTGCTGCGGATGGATCCGGAGCGCCACACCTGCACCTGGAAGAACGAGCCGGTGACGCTCACCGTGACCGAATTCCTGATCCTGCAGGCGCTCGCCACCCGCCCCGGCGTCGTGAAGAGCCGCAACGCGCTGATGGACGCGGCCTATGATGACCAGGTCTATGTCGACGACCGCACCATCGACAGCCACATCAAGCGGCTGCGCAAGAAGTTCAAGGTGGTCGACGACGACTTCGAGATGATCGAGACGCTGTACGGCGTCGGCTATCGCTTCAAGGAAGCCTGATCTGCGCTTCCCGGGCGGCTTGTTAACTGACAGGCTCCGCACGGCTGGGGTAAGCTCGGGCGAACGATTGCTTCGCGGGACGACATCCATACCAACCGGCAGCTTTGCCAGTGCTTGATCGAACGCAGCTCGAGCAAGGCCTGAACACCGAGGACGCGTCACAGCTCCTCGATCAGGACGCCGTTGCCGACGAATTGGCGCAGGACAAGGGCTGGCGCCGTCCGCTCGGCTGGCTGCGCCGCGCCGGCCAGTTCTTCTTCGCGCTGTCGTTCTCGAGCCTGACGCGCCGCATCGTCTCGCTCAACCTTGCCGGCCTCGTCGCGCTGGTCGCCAGCATCCTCTATCTCTCGCAGTTCCGCGCCGGCCTGATCGAGGCGCGCACGCAGAGCCTTCTGGTCTATGCCGAGATCATCTCGGAGGCGATCGCGGCGTCCGCGACCGTCGAAGGCAATACCGTCACCATCGATCCCGATCGCCTGCTCGACCTCAAGCCCGGCGAGAGTTATGGCCAGCCGGACGAATCGGCTGACTTCCCGATCAATCCCGAGCGGGTCGCGCCGGTCCTGCGCCGCCTGATCGCACCGACCAAGACGCGGGCCCGCATCTTCGACCGCGACGGCGGGCTGATCCTCGACAGCCGCAATCTGTTCGCGCGCGGCGACGTGCTTCGCATGGAGCTGCCGCCGCCGTCCGAGAAGCCGTCGCTCTATGAGAAGACCAAGGCCACGATCAAGACCTGGCTCAACCGCGGCGACCTGCCGATCTACCGCGAGCTCGGTCCCGAAGGCGGCAAGGGCTATTCCGAAGTCGCGCAATCGCTCGAGGGAATGAAGGGCAGCGCGGTGCGCGTCACCGAACGCGGCGCGATCATCGTGTCGGTTGCCGTCCCGGTGCAGCATTTCCGCGCCGTGCGCGGCGCGTTGATGCTGACGACGCAAGGCGACGACATCGACCAGCTGGTGATGTCCGAGCGGCTCGCCATCCTCAAGATCGGCGGGGTCGCATCCGCCGTCATGATCATGCTGTCGCTGCTGTTGGCGAGCACGATCGCAGGCCCGGTGCGGCGGCTCGCCGACGGCGCCGAGCGCGTCCGCCACCGCATCCAGACCCGCGTCGAGATTCCCGACTTCACGGGGCGCCGCGACGAGATCGGCCATCTCTCCGGCGCGCTGCGCGACATGACCAACGCGCTCTACAGCCGCATCGAGGCGATCGAGATGTTCGCGGCCGATGTCGCCCATGAGCTGAAGAACCCGCTGACCTCGCTGCGCTCCGCGGTCGAGACGCTGCCTTTGGCGCGCAACGAGAACAGCCGCGCGCGGCTGCTCGCCGTGATCGAGCATGACGTCAGGCGGCTCGACCGGCTGATCTCCGACATCTCAGACGCCAGCCGGCTCGATGCCGAATTGCAGCGCCAGGACATGGCGCCGGTCGATCTGCGGCGGCTGCTGACGACGCTGACCGGCGTCGCCAACGAGACAAGGCTCGGCCACGACGTCGCCGTCGAAGCCCGCTTCGAGGGCCGCGGACCGACCGATACGCTGTCGGTACCCGGCCATGATTCACGGCTCGGCCAGGTGATCTCGAACCTGCTGTCGAACGCGCAATCATTCTCCAAGCCGGGCGACAAGGTGCGCATCGTCTGCCGCCGCACCCGCGGCGAGGTCGAGATCGTGGTCGACGATGACGGGCCCGGCATCGGCGAGGACGCGCTGGAGCGGATCTTCGAGCGCTTCTACACCGACCGGCCGCACCAGGGTTTTGGCCAGAACTCCGGCCTTGGGCTTTCGATCTCCAAGCAGATCATCGAAGCGCATGGCGGACGCATCTGGGCCGAGAACCGCTTTGGCCCTGCGGACGCAGACGGCAAGCCCACCGTCGCCGGCGCGCGTTTCGTGGTTAGGCTGCCAACACTATGAGCGACAATTCGAGCGTGCACGCATCCGCCGTTCTGGTCGGCGAGCGTGCGGTGCTGATCCGCGGCCCGTCGGGCGCCGGCAAGTCGCGTCTTGCCTTCGACCTGATTCTCGCCGGGCGCACCGGAGCGCTTCCGCCGGCCATTTTGGTGGGGGATGACCGTGTCCATCTCGACACAGCCGGCGAACAATTGTGGGTTCGTCCGGTTCAGCAATTGGCCGGTCTGATCGAGATCCGAGGCCTCGGAATCCGCCATTGTCCGTTCGCAGGCGAGGCCGTGGTGGGGCTGATCGTCGACCTCGCCGCCGACGACGCCGAGCGGCTGCCGTCGCCCGAGGCGCTCACGATTCGCCTTAATGGTGTTTTAATACCGCGAATTCCCGTCGGCATCGGCTTCCAACCCCTGCCGCTGGTTGTCGCTGCGCTGACGACAACCTGAAAGTTCATGTTCCCGTAATCTTGCGGCCAATTGTGGGAAGGGAATTGGTAACCATATCACATCCACTATCGCGTCGGATTTTGCCGGCGCAGCCTCCCCTCTCTACCGCCAGGAACCGGGAGACTAGCCAAGATGCCCTCTTGCGCAGGGCCTCTGGATGGTCAAAGTGGCGCGTTCGTGCGGTGCACCAAAGGGCGCCCGCGAGGAGTTTCCGATGATTGGTCTAGTGCTGGTGACCCATGGGCGCCTTGCCGACGAGTTCCGAGCGGCGCTCGAACACGTCATGGGTCCGCAGAAACAAATTGAAGCGATTACGATCGGGGCCGAGGACGATTCCGATCTCTGTCGAAGCGACATCATCGAGGCGGTGAACCGCGTCGATAGCGGCGACGGCGTTGCGATTCTCACCGACATGTTTGGCGGCACGCCGTCCAACCTTGCGATCTCCTGCATGAGCCGCCCGAAGGTGGAAGTGCTCGCAGGCATCAACCTTCCCATGCTGGTCAAGCTTGCCAAGGTTCGCGAGGAGCGTTCGCTGCCCGACGCGATCGCGATGGCCCAGGAAGCCGGCCGCAAATACGTCACCATCGCCAGCCGCGTTCTCGCAGGCAAATGAGCGACGAGGCTCCGGGCGGAAATCAAATCGGCCCGGGCGTGCCAGCGGGCGCTATTTCCCGTGAGTTGCTGATCGTCAACAAGCGCGGCCTGCATGCGCGGGCATCGGCCAAGTTCGTCCAGCTGGTCGAGCGCTTCAACGCCGAGATCTGGGTCACCCGCGGCACCGAGACCGTCGGCGGCACCTCGATCATGGGCCTGATGATGCTCGCCGCCGGGCCCGGCACCACGGTCGTGGTCTCCGCAAAGGGCGAGGAAGCGCAACGGGCGCTCGACGCCATCGCCGAGCTCGTCGCCAGCAAGTTCAACGAGGAAGGCACGTAAGGCGCGCTCGTCCGCCGCTACGCCAAGCTATCACCGTCACCCTGAGGAGCGCGCATCGCGCGCGTCTCGAAGGGTCGACGGCCCGACTGTGGCCGTGCATCCTTCGAGGCTCGCAAGAGCTCGCACCTCCAGCGACAAAGGCGAAGCCTTTGCGCGGGGATGACGGAAGCAGCAAAAATGCCGCAGCGCTACTTCGCCGGCGGCACCAGATAGACCTTCCAGACCGTCGACGGACCGGGATGGCCGTTGAAGAAGCGCATGGTGGTCATCACCAGCGGCTCGGCATCCTTGGCGTGCTCCGCCATCCACGCCTCGCAGGGCTTCAGGAACACCGGATCGGTGGTGTCGCAGACGCCGATGAAGCCGAGACGCTTGGCTTCGTCGAGCGACGTCAGCCCCGACGACCAGGCTTCGCCCGGCACCAGCGATGCCGGATGATCCGGACTGTAGAACGTCATCGGCTCGCCGATATCGGACCGCGCGACGACCACGGCCCAGCGCGAATGGAATCTGTCCTGCCAGGTCTGGGTCAGTTCGCGCGCGAGCTCGGAGCGCGCGGCATAGGTCGAGCCGCCGATATGGTTGGACGCGATCTCCTGCGTCGCGATGCTGGGCGCGGCGATCAACGTGACGACCGTGGCCATGAACCAGATCGCGGTGATCGAGAACAGCGCCATGCGCGGGAAGCGAAGCGAGGGGATCGCGACCAGCGCCAGCGGCACCAGGAAGAACAGCGGGATGCCCCAATCGGTCTTGATATAGACGGTGAACGCCAGCGCGCCGAGCGGCGGCCCGATCGCGACGATCAGCTGGATGATCCAGACGTTGAGCGCCTGCGGAAGGTTGACGGCCGGATTGGGTCCGCGCGACCAGATCCGCGCCAGCACGTCCGACGGACGCCACGGCACCGACCCCAGCAGCAGCGCCACAAGGCCCAGCACGACGGGAATCGCGAGCAGCCCGAGATTGTGCACGACATAGCCGATCACGAGCTGCACGTTGAGTGCGCGGCTCGACAGCGCGTAGACGTCACCGGCATAGGTGAACGGCACGAAGTCCACCTCCTCCAGCCACACCAGATGCGGAATCATCGCCACCGCCATCGTGCCGATCGCAACCCATGGCGCCGGCGAGCGCAGGAATTGCGTCCGTTGCGGATGGATCAGCGCGGCCAGCCCGACGGCGCCGATCATCGTCACCACCCAGTACTTGGTCATCAGCGCCAGCATGCCGGCAAAGCCGAGCCAGAGACCCGATTTGAAGCTGCGCTTCTCGAACGCGTTCAGATAGGCCAGCACCAGCAGCGGCAGCGGCACCAGCTGCGCGAGATC
This sequence comes from Bradyrhizobium sp. UFLA06-06, assembly GCF_054820065.1. Classification (NCBI taxonomy): domain Bacteria; kingdom Pseudomonadati; phylum Pseudomonadota; class Alphaproteobacteria; order Hyphomicrobiales; family Nitrobacteraceae; genus Bradyrhizobium; species Bradyrhizobium sp. UFLA06-06. The sequence continues at coordinate 22,761 of NZ_JADFUD010000031.1, read as the reverse complement.
GGCGTTGTATTTAAAGCCCTTGAAATTGAAGATCGGGTAGAGCGCGAGCATCACCACCATGAAGAACGCGCGGCGGCGATCGACGACGCGCAGCGCGATCAGCCAGCACACCACCAGCGCGAAGCTGACCGTCGTCATCGCGAGCGCATAGGTCGACCAGTTGGTGACGGGAAAAATCCTGAACCAGACCCCGGCGATCCAGCCCGACAGCGGCGGGTGCTTGCCATAGCCGAGCAGGAAGCGCTGGCCCCAGGCATAGGCTTCCGCAACATCCATATGGATGTCCTGCGCGGCCTTGAGCTTGACCAGGATCAGCGTCCACAGCACCGCATGAACCAGTACGAAGCCGATCACGAACCACAGGCTGGTCCCGGGATCGGTGGCGCGCGAGGCGATCCAGGCGGCGATCCGCCGGATCGTCAGCTTGCGGTTGGTGCGCCGGGCGGCGGGGAGCGTGGAGGCGGTCGACATGGCCTGTGCCTGAGGCATGCCCCGGAAAAGTGGGAAGCGGTTTCCCGGAAGGATCATGCCCGAATGGAAGCGGAAGCGCAGATGGGTGCTCATCTGCATTTCAGCGCGCTTTAGCGCGTTTTTGTGGCCAGTGAAATCAGCTTGGCGTGAGAACGCCTCCAGCAAGCGGATTCACTTTCCGGGAAGTCCGGCCGGGACTCGAGATGCATGGTATCGTAGTGATACCATTTGCCGCCCCAGATGAAGCCGTGGCGCGCGACGATGTCGACGATCTCGCGCGGCATCCGGTTGTTGCAGGGAATGTCTTGCCCTTGCCGGCCCACAGCCGGTCATCCCTAACTTTCAGGTTGAGGTCTATGGCGGCGGCGTAGCCATGCATGCTCATCCGCCCGGTGCCGGCAACGCGAAAGACGATTTTCAGGCCGCCGGACCTGCCAGGAACATGCCCGAAGATCGATCACGGCAACCCTGCCGGAAACGGCGCGGTGATTCGCCGTCACACCCCTGCAAAATACCGCAATTTGGTTGCCCGCGCGGGGGTGCGGATGCTATCCCGCGCCCATGACAACTGCCCCGATTTCGAACATCCGCAACTTCTCCATCGTCGCCCATATCGACCATGGCAAATCGACCCTTGCCGACCGCCTGATCCAGATGACGGGCGGCCTGTCGGATCGTGAAATGGCGGGCAAGGAGCAGGTGCTCGATTCGATGGATATCGAGCGCGAGCGCGGCATCACCATCAAGGCGCAGACCGTCCGCCTGAACTACCGCGCCAAGGACGGCAAGAATTACATCTTCAACCTGATGGACACGCCCGGCCATGTCGACTTCGCCTACGAGGTCTCGCGGTCGCTGGCGGCCTGCGAGGGTTCCCTGCTGGTGGTCGACGCCAGCCAGGGCGTCGAGGCGCAGACGCTCGCCAATGTCTATCAGGCGCTCGACAACAATCACGAGATCGTGCCGGTCCTGAACAAGGTCGATCTGCCGGCCGCCGAGCCCGAGAAGGTCAAGCAGCAGATCGAGGACGTGATCGGCATCGATGCGTCCGACGCCGTGATGATCTCGGCCAAGACCGGCGTCGGCGTGCCCGACGTGCTGGAAGCGATCGTCACCCGCCTGCCGCCGCCGCAGGGCGACCGCGACGCGACCCTGAAGGCGCTGCTGGTCGACAGCTGGTACGACGTCTATCTCGGCGTGGTCGTCCTGATCCGCGTGGTCGACGGCGTGATGAAGAAGGGAAGCCGCATCCGCATGATGGGCACCGGCGCCGCCTATGACATCGAGCGCGTCGGCTTCTTCACGCCGAAGATGGAGCAGGTCGAGGAGCTCGGCCCCGGCGAGATCGGCTTCATCACCGCGGCGATCAAGGAAGTCGCCGACACCCGCGTCGGCGACACCATCACCGATGACAGGAAGCCGATCAGCGAGATGCTGCCGGGCTTCAAGCCGGCGATTCCGGTCGTGTTCTGCGGCCTGTTCCCGGTCGACGCCAACGACTTCGAAACGCTCCGCGCGGCGATGGGCAAGCTGCGGCTGAACGACGCCAGCTTCTCCTACGAGATGGAAACCTCCGCCGCGCTCGGCTTCGGCTTCCGCTGCGGCTTCCTCGGCCTGCTGCACCTGGAAATCATCCAGGAGCGGCTGTCGCGCGAATTCGACCTCAATCTGATCGCGACCGCGCCGAGCGTGATCTACAAGATGAAGCTGACCGACGGCACCGAGCTCGAGATCCACAACCCGGTCGACATGCCCGACGTGGTCAAGATCGCCGAGATCGAAGAGCCGTGGATCGAGGCGACGATCCTCACCCCCGACGAATATCTCGGCAGCGTCTTGAAGCTGTGCCAGGACCGCCGCGGCTCGCAGAAGGAGCTCACTTATGTCGGCTCCCGCGCGATGGTGAAATACGACCTGCCGCTCAACGAGGTGGTGTTCGACTTCTACGATCGCCTGAAGTCGGTCTCCAAGGGCTACGCCTCGTTCGACTATCATCTGACCGATTACAAGCCGGCCGACCTAGTCAAGATGCAGATCCTGGTCAACGCCGAGCCGGTCGACGCGCTATCGATGCTGGTGCATCGCACCCGCGCCGAGGGCCGCGGCCGCGCCATGGTCGAGAAGATGAAGGAGCTGATTCCGCCGCACATGTTCCAGATCCCGATCCAGGCGGCGATCGGCGGCAAGGTGATCGCGCGCGAAACCGTCCGCGCGCTGCGCAAGGACGTCACCGCGAAGTGCTACGGCGGCGACATCACGCGCAAACGCAAGCTTCTGGAGAAGCAGAAGGAAGGCAAGAAGAAGATGCGGCAGTTCGGCAAGGTCGACATCCCGCAGGAAGCCTTCATCGCCGCGCTCAAGGTGGATAGCTGAGGCGGAGCCGCCGGCGCGACTGTTGCGCATTCTTGTCCCAGCAACAAAACGCACCATGATTTGAATCGCCACTGCATCGCGCTCCGACTAGACTGCGATCATGTTGCGCATCCTGTTCCTCCTTATCGTCATCCTCGCACTGCTGCAGCCGGACCTGAGCTCGGCCGCCTCCTCGAAGAAGCGGCACGGCGCCCGCTGGCACGGCTATGGCTTCCTGCCCGGCTACCGGCAGCCGCCGAACCAAACCATTCCGGTGTTCGGCCCGCGCGGCGCCGCGCGCGGCTACCCGGACTATTCGCCGCAATATTGGTATGGCGGCGATTGGTACTATTTCGGCCGCCCCGGATTCTACCGCGGCCGCTACAATGGCGGCAGCTTTGGTCCGTGTTGGACCTGGACGCCGATCGGGCGGGCCTGGCAGTGCGGGTAGAGCGTTTTCGAGCGAAGTGGCTCCCGGTTCGCGTGAAGAAAACGCGTCAAAGCAAGAATCTAGAGCCCCGTTCCGATTCTATCGGAACGGAAAAGGCTCTAGCCGCGCCTCGCTGCGACATCCTGCGCACGCAACTCACAATCCGCTGATCCCGGAATGCGAGGCATGTTGCCCGTCATGTTGCCCCTGGGCCTCGGATAGGCCACCATCCTCCCTGCGCGCACCACAAAAAACAACAGCGCCGGGGGAAACGCATGAGCAAGGCCGCTCGGTTCGATTATGGCTGGGTCGTCGTCGGCGCGGGTGCGCTGATGACCTGCGTCGGCTTCGGCACCATGCTGTCGCTCGCGGTGTTCCTGCAACCGATCTCGGATGCAATGGGTTGGTCGCGCGCCGGCATCTCGGCCGCGGCGACGCTGGATTTCCTCTGCATGGGTTTTGCAGCGTTCGCCTGGGGCGCGCTGTCGGACCGCTTCGGCACCCGCATCGTGGTGCTGGCGGGCAGCCTGCTGCTCGGGCTTGGCCTCGTGACGGCAAGCCAGGCGCAGAGCCTGTGGCAATTCCAGCTCTGCTTCGGCGTGCTGATCGGGATCGCGGCCGGCAGCTTCTATGCGCCGATGATGGCGCTTGCCAGCGCCTGGATCGACAAGCATCGCAGCCTCGCGGTCGCGCTGGTGTCGGCCGGCATGGGCGTATCGCCGCTGACCGTCGCGCCGTCGGCAAGCTGGCTGATCACGGCCTATGACTGGCGCTTCGCGATGTTCGTCATCGGCATCGCCGCATGGGCGCTGCTGATCCCCGCGTCGTTCCTGGTGCGCCCGGCGCCGCAGGGAACGGACGTCGCAATCCCAACCGCCGCGAACGCGCCGCAAACCGAATGGACCGCGGCGCAGGCGCTGCGCACGCCGCAATTCATCACGCTGGCACTGGCGCATTTCGCCTGCTGCGCGGCGCATTCGGGACCGATCTTCCACATGGTGTCCTACGCCATGGTCTGCGGCATCGCGCCGCTCACCGCGGTCACGGTCTACAGCCTCGCCGGCTTCTCCGGGCTCGGCGGACGGCTGCTGCTCGGCGTGCTCGCCGACCGGCTCGGCGCCAAGCCGGTCCTGGTCGGCGGCCTGCTGGTGCAGGCGCTGTCGATCGCGACCTATCTCGCGGTGGCACAGCTCGGCGAATTCTACGCGCTGTCTGTGGTGTTCGGCCTCGCCTATGGCGGCGTGATGCCACTCTACGCCGTGCTGGTGCGCGAGTTCTTCGGCGCGCGCATCATGGGCACGGTGTTCGGCGCGGTGTCGGCCTTTGCGAGCCTCGGCATGGCGCTCGGGCCGTGGGCCGGCGGTTACGTGTTCGACACGTTCCACGGCTATACGTGGCTTCACGCCGGTTCGTTCGCGATCGGCCTTGCCGCGGTCGCGGTGGCGCTGAGCTTCTCCACCAAGCGCCAGCCGTCGCTCGATCTCGGCCGCGCCGCCGCCTGAGCGCGGACGCATTCGTCACGCTCGCGCGCACCGGCATAACGGATGGATAGCTGATCTGCATCGGCGCCGTCCCGCCTTGCCCTCTTTTGCCGGATGAGCCACCATCGCCTGGCCTGCCCAACAAGAATGACAGAAGGCGCCGAGGACACGCATGAACAAGCCGCAGGGATTCGACCTTGTCGAGCGGGCGCGCGCGCTGGCGCCGCTGATCACAAGCGAAGCCGACGAGATCGAACGGACACGGCGGCTGACGCCATCGGTCACCGCGGCCCTGGTCGAGAACGGGCTGTATCGCGCGCTGCTGCCGAAGCGTTTTGGCGGCGCCGAGGCGACGCTGGACGCCTTCATGCAGATGCAAGAGGAGATCGCCAAGGCCGATGCATCCACGGCGTGGTGCCTCGGCCAGTGCAGCGTCTGCGCCATGACCGCGGCCTATCTCGAACCCGACGCTGCGAACGAGATCTTCAACACCGCGCCCGGCATCCTCGCCTGGGGCGCGATCGCCCATGAGGTCCGCGCCGAGCCCGGCGGCTATCGCGCCAGCGCGCGCTGGGATTTCGCCTCGGGCTCGCGGCAGGCGAGCTGGCTCGGCGCCCATGTCCGCGTCGTCGAGGCCGACGGCTCACCGCGCAAGAAGGCCGACGGTTCGCCGGAGATCCGGACCATCCTGTTCCCGATGTCGTCAGCGACAATGTATGACGTCTGGGACGTGATCGGCCTGAAAGGCACCGGCACCGATTCCTATTCGGTCGACAACCTCTTCATTCCGGAAAAATTCGCCGCGCTGCGCGACGATCCCAGTGCGTGCCGCGAGCCGGGTCCGCTCTACAAGCTCTCCACCAACATGGTGTTCAGCATGGGCTTTGCCGCCACCTCGCTCGGCGTCGCCCGCGCCATGCTGGACGCGGCGACCGAGCTTGCCCGCGGCAAGACCCCGCAAGGCCTCAAGGCGATGCGCGACAACAACGCCGTGCAGGGCCAGATCGGCCGCACCGAGGCGAGCCTGCGCGCCGCGCGCGCCTATCTCTACGCGACAGCCCACGACGTCTGGAGCGATCTCGTCCGCGGCGATCCCATCACCGAGGCGCATCGCGTCGCGATCCGCATCGCCTCGACCTGGACCATCCACCAGTCGGCCGCCGTGGTCGACATCGCCTATCACATGGCGGGAGCGACGGCCGTGTTCGCCAGGAACCCGTTCGAGCGACGGTTTCGCGACATGCACGCGATCGCGCAGCAGATCCAGGCGCGCGACACGCAGTATGAGGACGCCGGCAAAGCGATCCTGGCGGGCAATCTGGGCGCCCCGCCGTCGGCGCGCTGAGGCGCGATCAAGTCAGATACGGCATCCCGGTTTTGGGCCAGAAGCAGAACAGCCTTGCGCGGCGTGACACGTTTCAAAAAGGTGACCAGCCTGAATGGATCACCCAATCACCAACGCAGTCTGTAGGATGGGTGGAGCGCAGCGATACCCATCATCCCTCCGCGCGGATAAAGGTTGATGGGTATCGCTTCGCTCCACCCATCCTACGACGCTAAAGCTCTTGATACGGCTGTGTGTCTCAGCGCTCCCAGACCTTCGAGGTTTTTCGTCCTCGCAAGAGCTGACGTACGCCGAGCAAAATGCCGGTCACGGCCAAGCAAAGCGCCAAGACCAACGAAAAACCCATGAACATAATGACGATGCTTGCGCCCCTTCCAACGGCGAAGTACAGCGCTGCGGATGCCACCGTGAAACCAAGCGTGATTGCGAGCTGAAAAAGCCAGTACCGCATCCATCTCATTTTCCGACATTAACACGAATAGCCGCGTCGCCTATCAATGGCTCTCGGTTTTCCGCGCTCTTGTTTGGCGGGTTACTGTTTAAGCCTCTTCGTCCGGGGAGATTAGCGTCGGCCCACAAGCGGCAAGGTCGGCTTCGAGCCCAACCTGATCTCGATTGAGCTGCATGGTACGAAAGTAGCACCGGCGACCATGGTCGCGGCACGAATACCGGCGGCGCAACATCCGGTTGTTAAGCTTTTTCTGGGAGTTTGCGGACGGCGCTAATGCCTGGAGTTCCGCTGGTCCCATGTTCACGCTTCGATCGATTGCCGCCCGCCTGATCCTGGCGATTTCACTGACCGTCGCAGTGGCCTGCGCCATCCTCGGCGGCTTCTCCATCAGCCAGCAGCGGGCGCTGACGCGGCTCGCGCTCGATCAGCAGCTCAAGCTGCAATATGACAGCGTGATTGCAGCCATCGACTACGAGGGCCGCGCCGCGCTCGCGGTCTCGGCGGTCATCGCCGCCTTGCCGCCGGTCGAAGATGCCATCGCCAAGGGTGACCGCGACGGCCTCGGAAAGCTGCTCGGCGCCCCCTGGGCGTCGATGAAGGCGCAGGGCATCCCGCTGATCTCGTTCTGGCAGCCCCCGGCGACCAGCTTCTACCGGGTCCATGCGCCGAAGACTTTCGGCGACGACGCCTCGACGCGGCGCACGACGGTGGTGGAATCGAACAGGACCGGCAAGCCGATCGTCGGCGTCGAGCCCGGCCGCGAGGCGCTTTCGATCTTCGGCATGACCCCGATCATGCACGAGGGCAAGACACTGGCCAATGTCGACGTCGGCGCCGCGTTCGGCAAGGAATTCGTCGACCGCGCCAAGAAGCGCTTCGGCATCGACCTTGCCGTGCATTCCTTCGACGGCCAGAGCTTCAAGCGGCTGTCCTCGACATTCGGCGACACCGTGGTCGCGACCCAGGACGAGCTCAAGCGGGTCATGAACGGTTCGGCCCTGCTGCGCGACGCTGTTCTCGACGGCCATGCGGTGGAGCTCTATCTCGGCCAGATCAAGAACTATGCCGGCGAACCGGTGGCCGTGCTCGAGATCGTCAAGGACACCAGCGACTACGAAGCCGCCGCGGCAAGTGCGCAGCGCAATCTGATCCTCGGCACGGTCGTGATCCTGGCCGCAGCCGTGCTGCTCGCGTTCCTGCTCGGCCGTGGCCTGTCGCGGCCGCTCACCGCGATCACCGCTGTCATGAACCGCCTGTCCAGCGGCGACACCAGCGTCACGATACCCGGCAGCGAGCGCCGCGACGAGCTCGGCACGATGGCGAAGGCGGTCGACGTATTCCGCCGCAGCATGGTCGAAACCTCCTCGCTGCGCGAGGCGCAGGAGGCCGACAAGGTGAAGGCGGAGGCCGACAAGCAGGCATTGCAGCGGCAGATGGCCGACCGTTTCGAAGCCGACGTCAAGGGCATGGTCGCCGCCGTCGCACGGTCCTCGGGCGACATGCAGCGCGTCGCCAACGAGATCACGGCCAGCGTCAACGGCGCCTCCGAACGGACCTCGGCGGCAGCCGCCGCGTCCGAGGAAGCCTCGGCCAGCGTCAATGCGGTCGCAGCCGCAACCGAAGAGCTGGCGTCCTCGATCACCGAGATCGGCCGCCAGGTCACCCATTCCAGCCGCGTCGCCGACAGCGCCGTGACCAAGGCCATGGAGACCACCGAGATGGTGACGAGCCTTGCCGCATCGGCAGAGAAGATCGGCGACGTGCTGCGCCTGATCAGCGCGATCGCCAGCCAGACCAACCTGCTGGCGCTCAACGCCACCATCGAGGCCGCGCGCGCCGGCGAGGCCGGCCGCGGCTTTGCCGTGGTCGCCGCGGAGGTGAAGGACCTGGCGAGCCAGACCGCGAAGGCGACCGAGGAGATCGCCGGCCAGGTCGGCGCGATCCAGTCCGCCACCGGCAATTGCGTCAGCGCGATCGGCGACATCAGCGGCACCATCCGCGAGATCTCGGGTATCGCCAGCGCGATCGCGGCCGCCGTCGAGCAGCAGGACTCGGCGACGCGGGAGATTGCCCGCAGCGTGCAGCAGGCGTCCACCGGGACCGTCGAGGTCTCCGCCAATATCGCCGGCGCGAGCGAGGCCGCCGGCCAGTCGCGGGCCCTCACCGGCAATGTGCTGGATGCGTCCGGCCAGCTCGGCGATCACGCCGCCGCGCTGTCGCACAGCGTCGACACCTTCCTCGCCGGACTGCGCAATGCGGCCTGATCTTGCCTTGTCATAGGCACAATACCCGTCATCCGTCACCCCCGCGCAAAGGCTTCGCCTTTGCCGCTGGAGGTGGCCGCTTCTTCAGCGGCCCTCGAAGGGTCGACGGCCACCAGCGGGGCCGATCCATCCTTCGAGACGCCGCTACGCGGCTCCTCAGGATGACGGGACAGAAAGCATACGCCTCGGAGCTATGACGCAGCAGGACCAGGCCGCGATCATGGCCACGGCAACATGGGCGGCGGAACGGATCGATCCGTCTTGTCCGGCCCTGCCCCAGCCCGCCCCCAATCGCGCATGAACGGCATCTTCAGCAGGCCGCGCAGCGACTGCTTCTCGGGATCGTCGAAGCCGTCGAGGCCATAGCGCAGCTCCGCGAAGCGCGGGCCGCGATTATAGGTGCCGCCGAGGCGGTCCCAGATCGAAAGCAGATTCGAATAATTGCTGTCGGTCTCCGGCTGATGACGCGAATGATGCATCTTGTGCATGTTCGGCGTCACGAAGACGAGCCGCAGCCAGCGGTCGAGCCGCTCGGGCAGGCGGATATTGGCGTGCTCGAACTGGGCGTTCAGCGCCGACAGCGTCAGATAGCTGACCAGCACCCAGGCCGGCGTTCCGAACACGACCACGCCGGCGATGTGCCAGCCGATCCGCCACAGCGTCTCGCCGGGATGCTCGCGGAACGCCGTCGTGACGTCGACGAAGCGATCGGCATGGTGCATGCGGTGGAAGCGCCACATCCAGCCGAGCTTGTGCATCGAGACGTGGGCGAAATAGGCGAACAGGTCGAGCCCCACGATTCCAAGCAGCAGCTGACTCGGGGGTGACAGGCCGAGCCACCAGGACAGGCCGAATTTCGCATCCAGCGTCCATTGCGCGGCCAGCGGCGACAGCGGGCTGAGCAGCAGGTTCACACCGACAAAGATCACGGTGACGGCGGCGTTGCGGCCGATATTGCGCAGCCGGTCACCGCGCGCATAGCTGAACAGCGGAAACGCGGCCTCGAACAGCAGCACGATGGCGAACGACGCGAGCAGGAACGCGATCCGCGCGCCGGTCGACGGCAGCTCGACGTGAGCCATCTCAGCCGCGCCCGGATGCCACAGAAGCTTTGCAAAGCCGATCATGCCGATAGCCTCCCTCTTTACAAAACGAATATTCGTTCTTTATAAAGACGGCGAATGATCGTCAAGCCCGCCGCGTCGGCCGGCTGCGACCTGACAAGGACCCGACAATGCCGAAGGTGAAACCCGAGACGCTGGCGATCCGCCGCGAGGAGATCCTGCAGGCGGCAGAAATCTGCTTTGCGCGCCAGGGATTTCACCAGACCACGATCCAGGACGTGATCAAGCAGTCCGGGCTCAGCGCCGGCTGCATCTACGGGCATTTCACCGGCAAGGAAGAGCTGATCCAGGCGATCGGCGAGAGCCGCCATGGCCGCGACAGCGCGCTGCTGGCACTCAAGGATCCGTCGGACGATGTGTTGCAGAGCCTGCGGTCGATCGCCCGCGCCTTTCTCGGCGACCTGCAGAAGGAAGAAGGCCTGCGCGCCCGCCGCGTCGCGCTGCAGCTCTGGGCGGAGGCGCTGCGCGACGACGTGGTCCGCGACCAGGTGGTGAGCGGAATCCGTCAGCCGATCGCCCTGATCGTGGACCTGCTGCGACGCGGCCAGAAGAGCGGCGCGATCGATCCTCACGTACAGCCGCGCGGTGCGGCGCGGGCGATGGTCGCGATGTTCCAGGGTATCGTGCTGCAACGGCTGTGGGGCGAGACCGTCTCGACCGCGGAGGCGATGCACGCCTTCGACATCTTCCTCGCCGGCCTTGCCGCCAGGCGCTGACGGGGGATGCGGTGATCGTCCATGACCTCCTCGCCGGCATCGCCACGGGCCTCGCCGGCGGTCTGACCGCCGGGCTGCTCGGCGTCAGCCCCGGCGGCGGACTGGTCGTGTTCTCGGTGCTGCTGCTCGGCGCCGGGCAGCATGTCGCGCAGGGCATCTCGCTGGTCGCGCAAGTGCCGCCGACCAGCCTCACCGGGATCAGGCGCTATTGGCAAAGCGGCAACCGCACGCCATTGCGCTGGATCGCGCTGCTGACAGTCGGCTTCGTCGCCGGCGGCGCGGCCGGCGCGCTCGCCGCCAACCATGTCGCCGAGCCCGCACTGCGCTGGACCTATGTGGCCTATCTCGTCGTGCTCGACGCGATGCTGATCCTGCGCGGCGGACGCGACGAGGCGAAGCATGACGGCAAAGGCACAGCGCGCGACATATCCTGGCCGGCGCTGCTCGTAGTCGGGCTGCTGGCAGGCCTGTCGTCGGGCTTTCTCGGCATCGGCGGCGGACTGGCGACCGTGGTTGGACTGAGCGCCGTGCTCGGCATGCCGCAGCATCAGGCGCAGATGGTAAGCCTCGTGATGTCGCTGATCCCGACCACGATCCCCTCGGCCTGGATCTATTGGAGCGAGGGCTCGCTGGCGTCCTGGCCGGTGCTCGCGGGCGTGATCGTCGGCCTGCTCGCCGGCACCGATCTCGGCGCCCGCGCCGCCAACCGCATCGACCGCGCGCGGTTGCGCCGCGCGATGATCGTCTTCGTCTCGCTGATGGCGGTCTATATGACCTTCAAGGCGCTGTGGTAGATAGAGGTGGCACGTCCTCCTCGCGGAGCCCACCATGCGCAAGCCGGCAACATCGACCAGCAAGGCGGCATCACGGTCGCGCCCGAAACCGGCCGCTGCGCTGTTCGACGCTTACCCTGCCCCGGTTAAGGCCAGGCTGCTGGCGCTGCGGCGCCTGATCTTCGAGACCGCGAAGGCGACCAAAGGCGTCGGCGCGCTGGAAGAGACGTTGAAATGGGGCCAGCCGAGCTACCTCACGCCGGAGACCGGCAGCGGCAGCACGGTCCGGATCGATCAGGTGAAGCCGGCCGCCGACCGGGTCGCGGTCTACTTCCACTGCCAGACTGATCTGGTCGAGACCTTCCGCGAGCTCTATCCCGAGCTCAGCTACAGCGGCAACCGCGCCATCCTGCTCGATGTCGCGGGCAAGCTGCCGGAGGCCGCGCTGCGCCACTGCGTGGCGCTGGCGCTGACTTATCATCTAAGGCGGAAAACCGACCGCTGATACCTGCTCATCGCCGTTGCGAGCCACCCGGTCGGCGCGAAGCGCCGCCGGATGACAGGCTCAGCGAAGCAATCCATGCTTCAGCGTATGCGGGACGATGGATTGCTTCGTCGCTTCGCTCCTCGCAATGACGCTGTGGCAACGGTCCAGCCTACGCCACCAGCGCGGTCGCGACGCGCTGCGCCTTGAGCAGGCTGATAACCTCGGCGTTCGGCCGGGCGCGGCTGAACAGAAAGCCCTGGCCCTCGTGGCAGCCTTCGGCGCGCAGGCAGCTCAACTCTGCCTCGGTCTCGACGCCCTCGGCGGTGATGGTGACGCCGAGCCCGATGCCGAGACTGACGATCGAACGCACGATCGCCTGCGCGTCCGGGTTCGCGCCGAGGTCGCGCACGAACGACTGGTCGATCTTGATCTTGTCGAACGGAAAGCTGCGCAGATAGCTGAGACTCGAATAGCCGGTGCCGAAATCGTCCATCGACATCCGCACCCCGAGCGCACGCAGCGCATGCAGCGTCGCCAGCACCTGGCTGCTCTTCTCAAGCAGCAGCGTCTCGGTGATCTCAAGCTCGAGCCGCCGCGCCGGCAGGCCGGATTGCCGCAGCGCGTCGGTGACCAGCGCCAGCAGATTGCCGGTACGGAATTGCAGCGGCGACAGATTGACCGCGACGCGCACGTCGTCAGGCCATTGCGCCGCGTCCATGCAGGCACGATGCAGCATCAGCGCGCCCAGCGGATTGATCAACCCGGTCTCCTCGGCCACCGGGATGAACTCGCCCGGCGAGATCATGCCGCGCTCCAGATGCGGCCAGCGCACCAGCGCCTCGAAGCCGGTGATGCGCCCGGTCGCAAGATCGACCAGCGGCTGGTAATAGGGCCGCAGGCCTTCGTTCTGGATCGCATCGCGCAGATCGATCTCGATCTTGCGGCGGCTTTGGGCGCGCGCGTCCATCTCCGCCTCGAAGAAGGAGAAGGTGCCGCGGAATTCGCTCTTGGCGCGCGACAAGGCCATGTCGGCGCTCTTCAGGAGCTTTTCGGAATCCTCGCCGTCGCCGGGCGACATCGCGATCCCGATGCTGGCGCCAATCACCACCGAATGCCCCTCGAGCAGATAGGGCTCGCCGATCGCGTCCAAAATCCGCCGCGCCAGCAGCACCGCGTCCTCGGGCCGCATCACGCCGCCCTGCACGATGGTGAACTCATCGGAGTTGAGACGAGCCAGCGCATCTTCCTCGCGCAGCGTCGAGCGCAGGCGCTTTGCGACCGCGCGCAGCAGCTTGTCGCCGATGCCATGACCGAGCGTCTCGTTGACCGCCTTGAAATTGTCGAGGCCCAGCATCAGCACCGCGACCTTGTCGGTGGAGCGGCGGGTGTGCTGCAGCATCTCGTCCATTTGCTGGCGCAGCAGATTGCGGTTGGGCAGGCCGGTCAGGCTGTCGTGCTGGGCCATGAAGGCGAGCCGCGCCTCGGCGCGCTTGCGTTCCGTGATGTCCATCAGCGCGAGCAGCATCGCCGGCTGGTCGCCATGCATCAGCTGGCGCGAATAGATCGCAAGGTCGATCAGCGTGCCGTCGGCGCGCACATGCTTCCAGGTCCGCGCCGCCTGCTCGTCGCTGCTGCGGCCCGCCGCCCAGGGCAGCTCGGCATCGAACGCCTGCAGGCTCCTGATCGTCATCCGCTCGAATTCGGCGCGGACGTAGCCGTAATGCGCGATCGCGGCGTCGTTGACGGCGAGGATCCGCTCGCCGTCGAGCACGCACAGGATCATTGGCACCGGATTGCCGTCGAACAGCAGGCGGAACGACGCCTCGCGCTGCTTCAGTTCGGTGATGTCGACGCGCAGGCCGACGATGCCGCCATCCGAGGTCAGCCGCTCCTCGATCAGCACCACACGGCCGTCGGCCAGCACCTGCTCGTGCCGCTCGCCGGGCTGGTACATCTTCTTGAGCCGCTCGGCGATCCACGCCTCCTCGCGGCCGGCAGCCTCGGGATAGTCGCCGCGCGCGACGCCGACGCGGATGGTGTCTTCGAGGCGCGCGCCGTGCTCGAACAGATCGGAGCTGCGCTTGTAGATTTCCGAGTATTTCTTGTTCCAGAGCGTGTAGCGGCCTTCGGGGTCGAGGAACACGATGCCCTGCGGCAGGATGTCGATCGCCTCACGCAGCCGCGCGTTGGATTTGCGCGCCTCGGCGATCGCGGCCTCGGCCTGCGCGCGCTGGCGCACCAGTTCGCCGATCTCGACCGCGGGGCGGCGCGATCTGCCCGACACTTTCGGCATCGGTGTGGGCCGACGGCCCCGAGGACGGGACAGTTTGGCCTGGTTCGGTTTCTTGGTGTTTTTCTTCGGCCGCATCATCGGTATCGCACGCCCCACGCGCATTCCAGTTCGGCGATATATCTGCGATAAGTCTCTGAAAAATTGGTATCTCTTGGCGAGTAGCTGCGCTGCCTGAGAAGCCTTGCATGCCTGCTTTGCAGGCGAATTCACGCCGGGCGTGAGTTTGGTTGCGGCGCGCCAGCGGCGCACGGCACAGAATCGCAGCATGGAAGCGCCTGCGCTTGGTGAAGGAAGCGTAAACCGGCGCGCGATTGCACAATGAATGCGCCGAAGACGCTTCAAGCGCACCAATGTTTGTCAGCGTGCGGCAGGGTTATCGTGCGGTTAAGCCGCGGTGCGCTTAAGCCTTCGCATTTTTGCCGAATCGTACCTTAGTTGGTGATCTCGATCCGCGTGCCGCCGCGGCCATTGCGCTCGACCAATCCATAGAGCATTGCGGCGTGCGAGGGATGCAGGCGCACGCAGCCATGCGAGGCCGGCCCGCCAAGGCGCGTGAGTTCGTATGTTCCATGGATGGCAAACCCGCCATGGAAGAAGATCGAATGCGGCATCGGCGAGTTATAGTACTTCTTCGAGTACCAGCGGCGCGCCAGCATCTGCGGGCGGAACACTCCACTCGGCGTGCCATAGCCGCGGCGGCCGGTCGACACCGGCCAGTTGTAGCGTCTCGCGCCGTCGACGCTGACCGCCATGCGCTGCGATGATTTATCGATGTGAACGACGACGTCGGCCCGCGCCGGGGAGAGCGCCAATATCGACGCAGCTATCGCGGCGGCAAATGCCGGCCGTACGCACGATACGCTTGTCACAATTACGCCTACCCTGAAATTATTGCGGACATGATGTCGCCCACAACGTGCGCTTGTAAAGTGGCGTGGCTCACGTCGGAGCCTGGAAGCCGCGGGTAATCTTAATCCACCCTGTGGGCGATCAAGCGAATGGGATGAAAGCGCGGTCCGCCTGCTCCGAATCCATGCTAGCCTTGCGCCGACAGAGTGATCCGCATGACACCCCGCCTGCGTCTGTTCCCACTCCTGATCTTAGCCCTCGTCGCCTGCACCATCTCCGCGCGGGCGCAGGACAGGGGCTCGCTCAATCCACAGCCGCTGCCGCCGCTCGCCAACCCTGACGATCCAAAGATCGGGGCGAAGCAGCTGTTCGCGCGCAAGGTTTTGCCGGCGGCGCTGCCGACCCGGTCGATCGGCGGCTACACCAAGGGTTGTCTCGCCGGCGCCGCGCAGATGCCGCTCAACGGCGAGACCTGGCAGGTGATGCGCTTGTCGCGCAACCGCTACTGGGGTCACCCCAACATGATCGCGCTGCTCAAGCGGCTGGCGGCCAACGCGCACAAGGACGCCGGCTGGCCGGGTATCCTGGTCGGCGATATCGGCCAGCCGCGCGGCGGCCCCGCGCTCTCCGGTCATGCCAGCCACCAGATCGGACTCGACGCCGATATCTGGCTGACGCCGATGCCCGATCGCAAATTGTCGCGCGAGGACCGCGAGGAGATGTCGGCGGTGATGATGGTGCGCGACGACCGGCTCGACATCGATCCGCGCGTCTTCACGCCGGGCCATGTGCTGGTCATCCGCGACGCGGCGCGGGAGCCGGCGGTGCAGCGCATCTTCGTCAATCCCGCGATCAAGAAGGCGCTGTGCCGCGAGGCCAAGGGCGATCGCGGCTGGCTGTCGAAGATCCGGCCGTGGTGGGGCCACGACTACCACTTCCACATTCGCATGCGATGTCCGCCCGGCAGCCCTGGCTGCGAGGGACAGAAGCCGCAAGCGGAGGGCGAAGGCTGCAAGCCGTCCGATCTCGCCTTCTGGTTCAAGGATTCGGTGCTGCACCCGAAGCCTCCGCCGAAGCCGCCGAAACCCCGCCCGCCGATGACGCTGGCGCAGATGCCGGCGGACTGCAGGACCGTGCTGAACGCACCCGACAGCAAACAGCAACTGCCAGGGCAATAACATCTTCGTCAGGCGGCTATGCCGGCCGCTTCGAACTGCGATATGATCTCGTGCCGTTGCGCCGTAAGCGCGTTCGGGCGATGGATCGGGGCGGCTGATCTATTTATCCGTCATCATCAATGGACCAGACATGCGCAAATCGCTCCTCGCGGCATCGCTGTTGCTCGTCTCGGCTCCCGCTTTCGCGGCGGAGGAGCCGAGCGGCTGCGACAAGTTCAAATGGTCGATCGAGCGCGCACGCGCCGCGCTGACCGCGCCCGATCATGCCAAGGTCGTATCGGGAAGCGAGCAGACCGCGCTGCCGGCGACCGCGATCACGCTGGCGCTGGTGGCCCCCGGCGACGCCAAATTGCCGATCCCGCCGGAGCGCGCGCCGAAGGAAGGCACCTTCGCCGGCTTCACCAGCTTCAAGGCCGCGCCGAAGGCCGGGATCTATACCGTCAGCCTGTCGGCCGGGGCCTGGGTCGACCTGGTGCAGGACGGGCATTTCCTGAAGCCCAAGGCGTTCAGCGGCGCGACCGATTGCGACGGTATCCGCAAGACCGTGAAATATGACCTCGCCGCCAGCCCCTTCGTGCTGCAGGTCAGCGGCTCAAAAGAGAATTCGCTGTCGATCGCGATCCAGCCGTCGGACGAATAGGACGCGTTAGACAAAGGGTCGCCTTTACCGTAAGCCTCAGCCTGCTATGTTTGCAGTGCGATATCCCTGAGGACCGTAAGTCCGTCGGGGACCAGCGGAACAGCGCTTCCGTCCGTCGCAGGCCAGACCTCACCCAACGCCTGATTTGCGCGCCGGTTCGCGCGTGAACTCGCACGGAGCGCTTTCCATGTCACGACTTGCCGGACTTTTCACCGCCTTCTTCATCGTGCTCGGCGCGATGCATTCGCCCGCGAGCGCCGAGGACAAGACGCTCACCGTCTTTGCCGCCGCCTCGATGAAGAATGCGCTCGACGACATCGATGCAGCCTACACCGCCAAGACCGGCGTCAAGGTCACCGCCAGCTATGCCGCGAGTTCGGCACTGGCAAAACAGATCGAGCAGGGCGCGCCGGCCGACGTGTTCGTCTCCGCCGACACCGACTGGATGGACTATGCGATCAAGCAGAAGAACATCAATGAGCAGACGCGGGTGAACCTGCTCGGCAACTCGATCGTGCTGATCGCGCCGAAGGATTCCAAGATCGACAACGTCAACATCGGACCCGGCTTCGATCTCGCCAAGCTCGCCGGCGACGGCAGGATCGCGACCGGCGACGTCAAGGCCGTGCCGGTCGGCAAATACGCCAAGGCCGCGCTGGAGAAGCTCGGCGCCTGGCAGGCGGCCGAGCCGAAATTCGCGATGGCCGAGAGCGTCCGCGCCGCATTGACGCTGGTGGCACGCGGCGAAGCCGTGCTCGGCATCGTCTACTCGACCGACGCCAAGGTCGAGCCGGGCGTCAAGATCGTCGGCACCTTCCCGGCCGACACCCATCCGGCCATCATCTATCCGGTCGCGGCGACCACGACCGCGAAGGGCGAGACCGCCGAGTATCTCGCCTTCCTGCGCTCCTCGACGGCGAAGACGATCCTCGAGAAGTACGGCTTCAAGTTCCTGATCAGCCCGACGACGTAAGCCCAGTGCCGCCGATTTGACGTTCCTCCAGTGATAGCCCGCACGCACCGTGAGGAACGTCAAATCGATCAGCGGCACTGGCCTATTGACTCTTACTGGTGTCTGTTCCCGAAGTTCGTAACTGAGGAGCCGCACTTGCATACGAACTTCGGGGACAGACGCTAGTGTTCGAGATCTCGCCGGCCGAATGGACGGCGATCCTGCTGTCGCTGCGGGTCGCCGTCGTCGCAACACTGGTGGCGACCCCGTTCGGCATCGCGCTCGCCTGGCTGCTGGCGCGGCGCGATTTCTGGGGCAAGTCGCTGCTCGATGCCGCCGTGCATCTGCCGCTGGTGCTGCCGCCCGTCGTCACCGGCTATTTGCTGCTGCTGACCTTCGGCAAGCGCGGCCTGGTCGGCGGCTGGCTGGCCGACCATCTCGGCATCGTGTTCGCGTTCCGCTGGACCGGCGCTGCGCTCGCCTGCGGCGTGATGTCGTTTCCGCTTCTGGTGCGGCCGATCCGTCTCTCGATCGAGGCGGTCGACCGCCGCCTCGAGCAGGCGGCCGAGACACTCGGCGCCGCGCCCTGGCGGGTGTTCGCAACCGTGACGCTGCCGCTGGCGCTGCCCGGCGTGCTGGCCGGCATGGTGCTCGGTTTTGCCAAGGCGATCGGCGAGTTCGGCGCGACCATCACCTTCGTCTCCAACATTCCCGGCGAGACCCAGACCATTTCGTCGGCGATCTATTCGCTGATCCAGACGCCGGATGGCGACACCGCCGCCGCGCGGCTCGTGATCATCTCGATCGTGCTCGCGGTCGGCGCACTGGTCGCGGCTGAAGTGTTCGCGCGTCGCGCCACCGCGCGCCTGCACGGGCAATAGCCATGCTGCGCGTCGACATCACCAAGCAGCTCGGCGAGTTCTCGCTTGCGGCCTCGTTCACGAGCGAGGGCCGCGTCACCGGCCTGTTCGGCGCGTCCGGCTCCGGCAAGACCTCGCTGATCAACACCATCGCGGGGCTGTTGCGTCCTGACCGCGGCACCATCGTGATCGACGGCGAGACCGTCGACGATACCGCGACCGGCATCCACGTCCCGACCTGGCGCCGCCGCATCGGTTACGTGTTCCAGGACGCGCGGCTGTTTCCGCATCTCGACGTCGGGCAGAACCTCGACTACGGCCGCCGCATGAACGGCCTCACCGAGGATCCCGCGCAACAGCGGCGCGTCGTCGACCTACTCGACATCGGCGCCCTGCTCGACCGCCGTCCCGGAAAGCTCTCCGGCGGCGAGCGCCAGCGCGTCGCGCTCGGCCGGGCGCTGCTGTCCAAGCCGCGGCTGCTGCTGCTCGACGAGCCGCTGGGCGCGCTCGACGAAAGCCGCAAGCTCGAGATCCTGCCCTATCTGGTCCGGCTGCGCGACGAAGCCGGCGTCCCGATGGTCTATGTCAGCCACGACGCGGCCGAGCTGCGCCAACTCGCCACCCAGATCGTGATGCTGCGCCGCGGCCAGGTGACCGCGTTCGGCGGTGTCAAGGTGCTGACGGCGGGCTCGTAGCTGGCCGTTTTTCCGAAAGTCGGCATAAGATAGCCTATCTTGTCTGCTAGGCCCCCATCGGGACGTCCGATCGGGCATGGGGAAGGTTGAATTGTGCGACTGACTGGCTGGGTGTTGCTGCTGATCGGCGGACTGCTGTGCGCCACGATTTCGTGGGCCGCGCTCGGCTTCCTGCTGATGGGCGTCGGCCTGATCGCGCTGCAGGTCGCCGAGCGGGGCCGGCGTCCGGCCGATGCTGCCGTGCCGGCCGGGGCCTCGGGATTTACCCCGCCTCACCTCAGCGACGGGCTGCAGCCGCCGACCCTCGACCCGGTCGCAGGCCAGGATACCGGGCAGCGTCAGCCGCGCCGGGTGGCCTGGCCCGACAAGAACAACGACGCGCCCTACGATCGCGAGGCGTGGCGGCGGCTGGTCGAGAGCGATCCCGACCTCGCCCAAATCGCCAATGTGCTCGCCGATTACGGCCCGCAATATGTCGATGAGCTGGCGGCGAGCTATCTGGCCGCCCCCGACAAGGGCCGTTTGGCGGCGATCGTCGACGGCATCATCGCGCGCGCCCGCGACGGTCAGGCGGTCCCGCTGCCGCCCGCGCCAGTCGAAGCATCGCGGCCACCGCCGTTGCCGCCCCGGCCAGCGCCGAAGCCGGTGACCGCCCCTGCCGCCAAGCCGGCGACTTCGCCGAGCAATTCCGCCGATGCGCTGGAAGCGTCCCTGCTCGCCACGGTCGAGGAGGCTTCCGCCAGGATCGCCGCCGAACGTGCGGGTCTCTTCAAGCCTGCCAAGGAGATTAACAAGGAGCTTAACAAGGAGCCCGGCGAGGCAACCGACAGCCGGCCGCAGGCGGCGGGCCAGCGGCAACCGCTATTCGGTCGCGCCCCCCGGGACGCCAAACCCGCCGAGCCGCCGCCAGTGCCAGCCTCGCCGCCGCCAATGCCAGCGGCACCGCCGCCGATGCCGGCCGACACGCCCGCCGATCTCGAAGCATCGCTGATCGCCGCCGTCAGCGAGGCCGCCGTCCGGCGGGCGGACGCCAAGGACACCCCCAAACCGGCGCTGGAGCCCGCGCCGTCGCCGGCGAAACGCGAGCCCGAGATTGGTAGCGTCGCGCCTGCCTCTCCACCGGCACCACCTGCGAAGACACCACCTGGGAAGACACCTGCCGACAATCTCGACGAGACGCTGCTCGCGGCGCTGGCCGAGATTTCCGGTCAGAAAATCAAAGGCGAGCCCAAGCCGGACTCAGCGTCCAAGGGCCCATCCGGTCCGCCGGACGACGGGCTGTCCGACATGATCAAGAAGTTCGCCCCGGATTCGAACTTCCTGCGCAAGACGTAACGGCGCGGCTCAGACCCCCGCCACCGACGCCCAGATATCGGCGAGCTTGCGCTTGACGATCTGCATCCGCGTTTGCGGCGCGACCTTTTCCTCTTCCTCCGGCAACCGCAGGCCGACGACGTTGACGCGGCCGCCGCTGATGCTGCGCGCCACCAGCACGATCTCGTCGAGCGCCAGTTCGGCCCCTTCCTTCGGCGCGCGGTCGAGATTGACGTCGAAATAGTCGGCGAGCGTCAGCTTGGCCTGGTGCTCGTCGACCTTGACGCCGTAGATCTCGGCGAGCTCGCCGAGCGTATGCTCCGCCGACACCATGAAGTCGCCGAGCAGATGCGGATCGGGCGCGCTCGACGGCGCCATGTCGACGAAGAAGCGATCGAGCGCCTCGGCGCGCTTCGGCGGCGCCAGCAGGTAGATGTAGTCGCCGGGCGCGACCGGATCGGCCTCGGTCGGCGTCAGGATCCGCTCGTCGCGGATCACCAGCGTCGGCTTCGACCAGGAGGGGATCAACCCGCGGCGGAAGTACAGGCTCTTCGGCCGCACCGGATAACCGACCAGCTGCTGCTCGAGCTGGCCCGGCAGATCGAGCTCGACACGGCGCGGGCCGCGTTCGGCGCGCGGCAGCGCGACATGCAGCCGCCGCGCCGCCGGCGCCAGCGTCCAGCCCTGCAACAGCAGCGAGATGATGACGACGACGAAGGCGACGTCAAAATAGAGATAGGCCTTCGACAGCCCGACCAGCATCGGGATCGAGGCGAGGAAGATCGCGACCGCGCCGCGCAGCCCGGTCCAGGCGATGAAGACCTTCTCGCGCCAGTTGAACTTGAACGGTGCGAGGCAGATCAGCACCGCCAGCGGCCGCGCCACCAGCATCAGCGCGAACGCCACCAGCACGGCGCCGCCGGCGCTGGAGAGCAGGCGATGCGGCGAGACCAAGAGGCCGAGCAGCACGAACATCACGATCTGCGCCAGCCAGGTCGCGGCGTCGAGGAACGTCACCACCGAATTATGCGCGCGGGTCGGCCGGTTGCCGATGATGATACCGGCGAGATAGACCGCGAGGAATCCCGAGGCATGCACGATCTGCGAGCCGCCGAAGATCACCAATGCCGCGGTGGTGACGAACGGCGCATGCAGGCCCTGCGGCAGCGCCACATAGTTCAGCGCGATCACCACCAGCCGGCCGCCGATCACCCCGATGATGGCGCCGAACACGGCCTCCTGGATGAACTCCAGCGCGATGTGCGAGGCCGAGCTCTGGCCGATCGAGATGAACTCGACCAGCATCAAAGTGAGGAAGATCGCGAACGGATCGTTGGTGCCGGATTCCGCCTCCAGCGTCGCGCCGACGCGCGGCCGCAGGCGCAGGCCCTGGGTGTGCACCAGCAGGAACACGGCAGCCGCGTCGGTCGAGGCCACGACGGCGCCGACCAGCAATGACTCGGTCCAGTTGAGGTCGAGCACAAAGCGGGCGACCGGCGCCGTGATCAGCGCGGTCAACAGCACGCCGGCGGTCGCCAGCACCATCGAGGGCACCAGCACGGTGCGGATGCTGGCAAACCGCGTCTTCAATCCGCCGTCGAACAGGATCAGCGCCAGCGCCACCGAGCCGACCAGATAGGTGGTGCGGACGTCGTCGAACTGCAGCCGGCCTGGACCGGAATCGCCCGCCAGCATGCCGACCAGCAAGAACACCAGCAGCAAGGGGGCGCCGAACCGCAAGGCCAGCAGGCTCGACAGGATGCCGGCCATCACCAGCACCGCACCGAGCAGGATCGCTATACTGACGGAGTCGAGGGATGCCATGCGCCTTCGGAGGTCTCAAGGACTTGGGAGGTCTCAAATACTTGCAATTGCATCCTTATCGTCGCCACACTGGGACGCCAACCGATTTCTGACATGAGCGGCAATGTGCCCGGTTCTCCCGGGCCTAGAGCAAGATCAAGTCAGGTTGAATCGGTCTCGCGGCAGACTGGCTGCACCTCTCCCGTTTGCGAGGGCTTTGCGCAATTGGGCGTGCGCGGGTGCAGGCCAGTGTCAGGCATTTTTTTGCGTGGCTTCTGGGGGC
>NZ_JADFUD010000030.1:0-98668 GCF_054820065.1 Bradyrhizobium sp. UFLA06-06 | reverse complement strand
CGGCTGGACGACGACGCATGCGTGAAATTGCGAATGATGACTTTTGGCCAAACGCGATTGCGATGGAGGAACATCATGGACGTCAACGAAGAGCGCCTCAATTCATTCATGGGAAAGATGATCGGCGATGTCGGCGCGGCGATGAATGCCTCGCTGATGCTGCTGGGCGACAAGCTGGGGCTGTACAGGGCTCTCGCGCAGGGCGGGCCGATGAATGCCGCGGCCCTGGCCAAGGCGACGGGAACGGCCGAGCGGTACATCCAGGAGTGGCTGTCGGCGCAGGCGGCCTCCGGCTACATCGAGTACGACAAGGCGACCGGAAAATTCTCGATGCTGCCCGAGCAGGCGCTCGCGCTCGCCGACGAGGACAGCCCGGTCTTCCTCGGCGCCGTCGGAAGCCTTGTCGGCGCGACCTTTCTCGATGAGCCAAAGATTACCGACGCCTTCAAGACCGGCAAGGGCGTCGGCTGGAACAGGCGCAGCGAGTGCCTGTTCTGCGGCACCGCCCGCTTCTTCCGCACCAGCTATAAGCACTATCTGGTCCAGGAATGGCTGCCGGCGCTCGAGGGCGTCGTCGACAAGCTGAAGAAAGGCGCTGTCGTCGCGGACGTCGGCTGCGGGCACGGCGTCTCGACGCGATTGATGGCGGAAGCGTTCCCGAAATCAACGTTCTACGGCTTCGACTATCACGAGGGCTCGATCGAGGCGGCGCGGAAGTCCGCGCGGGAGGCGGGACTGTCGGACCGCGTTCATTTCGAAACGCATTCCGCCAAGACATTCCCGGCCAAGGGCTATGACCTGGTGTGCTTCTTCGACTGCCTGCACGACATGGGCGATCCGGTCGGCGCCCTCAAGCACACCCGCTCCACCCTTGCCGACGACGGCACCTGCATGCTGATCGAGCCGTTCGCCAACGACCGGCTGGAGGACAACCTCAATCCGATCGGGCGCGTCTACTACGCCGCGTCGACGATGATCTGCACGCCGGCGTCGCTGGACCAGGAGGTCGGGCTTGCGCTCGGCGCGCAGGCCGGAGAGGCAAGACTGCGCGAGGTGGCGCGCCAGGGCGGCTTCTCCCGGTTCCGCCGCGCCGCGGAAACGCCGTTCAACCTGATCCTGGAAGCTCGCCCGTAAGGCAGTCCATAGCGCAGTGCGTTTCGACGGCGGCATCACGCCGCCGTCGGAGGCTCACCGTGATGGGCGGCCTGCCCCCGCCTCACTACCACTGTTGCGATTGCCAGTAATACTGGCCGCCGCGCCGGCGCGGATTGGCGGCTTGAGGATTGCCATAGATCTGGGGGCTACCGAACTGGGGAGCGCCGTATTGGGGGCTACCATAATTGGTCGGCGCCTGGGGATTCCAGCTGCGCTGATAGAAGAAGCCGAAACCGTCCTCGTCCCTGCTCGCGATCATGTCGTCGGTCATCATGGGCCGGGTCGGCTTGCGCGTGATGAAACCGCCCTGGGGCTGGTTGCTCAGCACGGCGACGAACTCCGTGCGATAGTTGGTCTCGGCGCTCAGCGGCTCGTCCGAGATGATGATCGAGGAGCGCGCAACGGCGGTCGGCGCGATGCGATCCAGCACATCCTGCGGGATGGTGATGCGGTCGAGCGCGTCCTTGGCGTTGTCTCCGTCGTCGATCGTCACCTGGGTCCAGCGCAGGCCGCCCGCATCGTTGCGCGCCATCGCCGTGTAGATATGCGTGCCGATCGGCTTGTCCGGATCGCGGATGGTGACGGGAACCTCGATGCTCGAGTCGAACACCTCGCCGCCGTCAGCCCATGGCTTATGGGTGTTGCGCCGGACGTAAAGCTTCTGCGTCGCGCGGCTGATGTAGACGGAGACTGGCTCGAGCGCGAGCTTCGCCTCGGTCGCCGCCTTCTGCGCATCCGCCTTCTTGGCCTCGGCCGTCTTGGCGGCGTCCTTGGCGGCCGCTGCGGCATCGAGCTTCGGCTTCGCGTCACCCTGGGCGGCCTCGAACTGGGTGGTCGCTTCCGCGGCCTTGGCCACTGCCTTCTGCTTCAGATCCTCGGCGCGCGCCTTGGCAAGATCGGTCTTGGCCGCGGCGAGCGTCTTGTCGGCCAACGCAACCGCCGCGTCGGCACGGGTCTTGATCTGTTGCAATTTGCGCAGCGACGCCGGCGTGAACAGCGCAGCTTCCTTGGACGCGGCTACCGAAGCCTTCTTCGCCTCGTCGGCTGCCTTGGCGGCATCCGCGGCCTCGCGGCTGAGCTTCTCGGCGCGCGCCGGCGCGGCCGCCATGGCTTGCGCGTTCGGCACGAACAGCGCCGGATGCGTAAAATCGACCGGCGCCGGATCGTTCGGCGCGATGATCACCCGCATCCCGATCCGGGTCTTGTCGAACAGCTTCTCGGCAAAATCGTAGGGCATCCGCACGCAGCCATGCGAGGCCGCATATCCCGGAAGCGGCCCGCCATGCAGCGCGATGCCGTTCCAGGTGATGCGCTGCATGTTGGGCATCCAGGCATCGTCATAGAGGGTCGAGTGGTGATCCTTGTCCTTCTCGATCAGCGCAAAGACGCCGGCCGGCGTCTCGCGTCCCTTGACGCCGCTCGACACCGGCGCGCGGTAGATCCAGCCCTCGGCGTCGTAGAGCGTGACCTTCTGGGCCTTGATCGACACGATCGCCATGATCGGCTCGCCAGCGGTGCGCTGCGCGGTCGCCTCGACGGCTGCCGCGGGACGCTGCTCTTTCGCCGCGACGACGCCGGTCAGTGACGCAACTGTGACCATCGCCGCGAATGTCACAAAGGCGGGTTGGCCCCAACGCCGCATCGCTCCGGTGGTTTGCGCCGTCGTCGTTCGATGTACCATGCCGCTCCTCGGTCGAAATGCCTGCCCGCGCTGCGTCAATCCCGTACCAGACCGCGATTTTGGATTGATTAATCGCCGCCACGGTTCAACGCGCGAACTCGCTCCTGGGGACCATCGGGCTCGTTCCAGCAGCAAATCACTTATGTATTCACTCATATATGACGGCACATGCAGGAGAAAGGGTGCCGCGCTGCAAAACGGGCCCGTAGCCGCATCCCTGGTCCGGTCGGTGGCGGCCAATGATGCCGCGGTTGCGCCTGCCATCATGCCGTCCGCCGCGTCTCCGGCATCACCAGCCAGATCACGAATAGTCCGAACGCGGCGATCCCGGCGAGGCCCATGAAGGCGGTGCTGCTGCCGAGCTTGTCGCTGACATAGCCGGCCAGCACCGTGCTGAGCGACGCGCCAATGCCGACCGCGGTGCCGACAATGCCCTGCGCCAGGTTGAAATGGCCGCTTCCGAAGGCGACGTCGGCCACGATCAGCGGCACCATCACGCTGAAGATCGCCGCGGTGATGCCGTCGAAAATCTGCACCATGACCAGCACATAGGGGTCGCGCACCGTCGCGAACAACAGGCCGCGGATCGCCAGCGCGGCGAATGCGATCAACAGCAGCGGCCGCCGCCCCCAGGCCTGCGCCTTGCGGCCGACCGACGGCGAGGACAGCGCGACGATCGCCTGCGGCACAATGATGCAGGCCGCGATCAGGACCGGCGCCCATTGGCTCGACCGTGTCGTCACCACGCCCGCCATCAAGGGCAGCATCGCGGCATTGGCGAGCTGGAACAGCATCATCGCGCCGGCAAAGATCAAGAGCGGCCGCTGCCGCACCAGGCCGACGACGCTGGTGGCGCGCTTGTCGGGGACTTCCCGTTTCACCTCGCCATGGGCCTGGGCGATGTCGATCTCGCGCTCGCGGATCCGCGCCAGCGACAACAGCGTCGGGATCGCCAGGATGAAGGTGACGAGGAACACCGAGCGGCTCGACAGCAGATAGCCGCAGGCGCCCATCAGTGCCGCGGCCGAGCCGCTGCCGAGCGAGGCGAAGCGCGCGTTGCGGCCGAGCCGCTCGCCGATCGCAAGCGGCCCGACCAGGCCGAGGCTGATCGCGGCGATCGCCGGACCGAGCACGCAGCTCGCGAGTGCGTGCAGCGTCGCGGCGAGCGTCACCACGGGAAAGATCGGCCAGAGCGCGTAGGCCAGCGCACTGGCGCCGATCGCGGCCACCGCACAGCCCGCAACGACCCGCTCCGAGCGCGCCGCATCGACGATCGCTCCACCGGGCATCTGGCCCAAGAGGCCGATAATGCCGCCGATCGAGAGCACGAAGCCGATCTCGACCTGGGTCCATTTCTGCGTCGTCAGATAGACCGCGACGAACGGGCCGAAGCCGGTCTGCACGTCGGCCAGGAAGAAGATGAACCAGTCGAGGCCGCGCTGGCTTTGGCGCGACGGCGCACGCGGTTCCTCGGGACTGCCTTGATCGGGGGCGAGCGGCACAACATTAGTACCGCCGGCTGATCGCTTGCCACGACCGTCGCCAACCGTCTCTAAAGAAGAGTTCGGACGCGCGACCAGCTTTACCCCCCCCTAATGTTCGTAGTCCCATGGATGCAGGCTTCCCGCCGCGCCCAGCACGATCAGCGGCGTATCTTCCTTGTACTCGGGTGCAGCGCTGACCTGCTGCTTGTTGAGGTCCAGCGTGATGCTGTCGC
The DNA here is from genome assembly GCF_054820065.1 of Bradyrhizobium sp. UFLA06-06. NCBI lineage: Bacteria > Pseudomonadati > Pseudomonadota > Alphaproteobacteria > Hyphomicrobiales > Nitrobacteraceae > Bradyrhizobium > Bradyrhizobium sp. UFLA06-06. Next base: position 94,115 of record NZ_JADFUD010000030.1, on the reverse strand, counting down.
TCTTGCTGGAAACACCGGCGAAACGCAGCGCGTTCCAATCGACCACGATCTTGCGGCTGCCGACGCCGAGGAACCCACCGAAATCGATCACTGCGGCGCGGACCTTGCCGTCGCGGTCGACAATGACGTCGACGATGCGGCCCATGTTCTCATTGGCGGAACTGCGAACGTCGCGCCCGAGAATGCCGTGCGCATCGCGCGCGCCGATCACGGTCACCGACGGCGGCGGCGACGGTTCCTTGGACGATTCCTTTGAGGGCTCCTTGGCCTGCTCCTTCGGCGTCGCAGAGGCTGCCGGCGGCGCAGGCGTTGCTGGCGGCGCAGGCATTGCTGGCGGCGCCTGGGCCGCCGGCGGCGGCGATGGTGTCGGCGCCGGCGCTTCGTCGTCGGCGGCACGGACACCCGCGCATGTCAGCAGCGCCGCTGCGACCAGCATCATCATCATCCTCGGACGCATGTTACTCTCCCCGCGATTTCGCGGCGCACGCATGCCGCGCCACGACGCTCAATGCGTCAGCACGATCGACACCTGGATCTGGCCGCGTGTGCGCAACACTTCCAGCGACACCTCGTCGCCATGGCGGCGCAGCCTCAGATCGACGCTGGAGGCGCCGAGCCTGAGGTCGCGCAGCACCACGTCGTTGAGGAACTCCGGCAGCCGCGGATCGCGCAAGCGAATCTCGCCGCGCGCGGTGTCGAACTCGAGGCCGAGCGCCGCCTCCAGCAGCGTGAACGGCGTCGCGCTCGCCCAGGCCTGCGGTGCACAGGCCACGGGATAGAGCACCGGGCCGCGCCGGCGCTCGCGGCGGAAGCCGCAGAACAGCTCCGGCAGCCGTCGCAGTTCCATATAGCTTGCGGCATCGAACAGGCCCTTGAACAGATGCGCGACCGAATGCTTGAGGCCGTAGCGGGCAAATCCGAGCGCGATCAGCGCATTGTCATGCGGCCAGATCGAGCCATCGTGATAGGACATCGGGTTGTAGCGCGCTTCGCCCGCGGCGACGGTGCGGATGCCCCAGCCCGAGAAGAACTTCTGGCTCATCAGATCGGCGGCGACCCGTCGCGCGCGGTCTTCCCGCACCATGCCGGAAAACAATGTCTGGCCGGCATTCGACGTGCGCACCTTGCACGGCTGCTTGGCGCCGTCGAGCGCGACCGCATAGGTGCCGAGCTCCTCGCACCAGAATGCTTCCTCGAACCGCTCGCGCAGCCGCTCGGCCTCGGCTTCCAGCTTCGCAGCCTTGTCCGCAAAGCCGAGTTTGCGCGCCGCGCGCGCGGCAAGCTGCTTGCCGGCAAACACATAGCCCTGCACTTCCGCCAGCGCGATGTTGCCCTCGGCAAGCGTTCCGTCGGCGTGGAAGATGGCGTCGAACGAATCCTTCCAGCCTTGATTGCGAAGCCCCTGCTCGGTGGCGCGCTGGTATTCGACGAAGCCGTCGCGATCCGGATCGCCCGGGCCGTCGATCCATTGCAAGCCGGCCTCGACCGCGGGCCACAGCTCGCGCAGCGTCTCCAGATCGCCGGTGCGCTCCAGATAGAGCCCGGCGAGCAGCACGAACAGCGGAGTGGAATCGACGCTGCCGTAATAATGCGCGAACGGCACCTCGCGAAGCGCGGCCATCTCGCCGCCGCGCATCTCGTGCAGGATCTTGCCCGGCGCGGCATCGGCCAGCGGATCGACCGCCTTGGCCTGGAACAGCGCGAGCCGCTTCAGAACGCCCTTGGCGATCCGCGGATCGATCCACAGCATCTGCAGCGCGGTGATCAGCCCGTCGCGGCCGAACGTCGTCGAATACCAGGGAATGCCGGCATAGGGATAACGGCCCTGCGGCGTCTCGGTCATCAGCATGTTGAGGTCGGCCATCGCCTGGCACAGCACCTCGTTGAAGATGTTGTTAGAGGTCTCGATGCTGGCCGCGCCGGCCGACGAAGTCCGCATCTCGCGGCGATGCGCCAGCAGGCCACGGAAGAACGGCACCGGCTTCTGCATGATCGGCTTGTTGCAGGAGACCGCGACGAACAGCGACGTGACCTGTCCGGGCTCGAGATCGAAATGATAGGTCGCCGCGTTGACCGACAGCCGCGTCGGCCGCGGATCGAAATGCAGCGCGGTGATCCGCGTCTGCTCGTCGAGGCCGCAATATTCCAGCACCACGTCGGTCGGGCCCAACAGCTTGCTCGAGCCGATGCCCCGCCGCGGCCGGCGCTCGCCGCGCACCTCGAACAGATCGGCAAAGTCGTTGTCGAACAAGAGCGTGAGATCGAAGCTCGCGGCATGATCGCCGTGATTCTGCAGGCCGATGCGCTGATAGGCCGTGCCGCGCCACAGGAAGATCGAGCGCACGATATGCAGCGTGTCCTTCGGCAGGGTCAGACGGTCGTCGCGATAGACGTCGGAATTGGTGAGATCGACCGTCAGCGCCGAATTGTCGTCGCGCATGTTGGAGCCGAGCAGGAGCGGCTGCACGTCCTCCAGCACCATTTCCAGCCGCGCCAGGTAGCGGGTGTCGGCGTTGAACAGGCCGTCCGGCCCACCGGCCGAGGCGCCGATGTCGCCGTGGCTATCGAGCACGATGAAAGTGTCGTCATGCTTGAGCGAGCGCCGCGGCCGTGCCGCAGGCCCGGTCATCGGAATGTAGAACGGCGATTCGGCGACGTGCTCAGTGATGCGAGCGGTGATGATCTGCGTAACGACGTCAGCTGCCATCTGAACCTCTGGCGACTTTGCTTGGCTCCACTTCGGCTCGAACGAACGCACCGGAACGCACAAACACGCTTGAGAACGCGGGGTCAGGCCGCGCTGGTGGAGAGGCGGCCCATCTCGCGCGCGACCAGGTCGCGGTAGGGGCCCCTTCCCTTCACGAGGATATCGGGCGGACCATCCTCGACGATGCGGCCGCCCTGCAGCACGATCACGCGGTCGAAGCTGCGCAGCGTCGCGAGTCGGTGCGCGATTGCGACCACGGTACGCCCGCGCATCAGCCGCGACAACGCCTCGCGGATCGCCTCCTCGGAGTCCGCATCGAGCGCCGCGGTGGCCTCGTCGAGCAGCAGGATCGGCGCGTCCTTCAGGAAGGCGCGCGCGATCGCGATCCGCTGGCGCTGGCCGCCGGAGACCTTGACGCCGCGATCGCCGACGATGGTGTTCATGCCCTCGGGCAAGCTCTCGATGAAGTCGCAGCGCGCCGCGATCGCCGCCCGCAGCACCTCGTCGTCGGTGGCGTCCGGCCGGCCGTAGCGGATGTTCTCCAGGATCGAACGGTGGAACAGGGAGATATCCTGCGGCACCACCGAGATTGCCGCGCGCAGGCTCTGCTGGGTGACGCGCGAGATGTCCTGGCCGTCGACGGTGATGTTGCCCTGCTCGACGTCGTAGAAGCGCTGCAGAAGGGTAAACAATGTTGACTTGCCGCCGCCGGACTGGCCGACGAGGCCGACCCGCTGGCCGGGCTGGATGCGCAGGCTGAAGCGCTCGAACACCTGCAGGCCGCCGGGATAGCGGAACGCGACATTGTTGAAGGCGATCGCGGCGCCGCTCTTCACCAGCGCCTCGGCCTCCGGATGGTCCTTCAGCTCGTGCGGCTGCAGCAGTGTGGCCAGCGCCTCGGTCAGCCGGGCGACATGCTGGGTGACGTCAACCAGCGCGACCGCGAGATCGCGGGTGGCGCTGAGGATCGAGATGCCGAGCGTGCACACCAGCACCACGTCGCCGGTGGTCGCCGCGCCCTGCTGCCAGAGGCTGAGGGCCCAGGCCAGCATCGCGATCGTCAGAATGACGGTCACGCCGGCGTGAACGAGACGGAGCTTTTCGAGATAGCGCAGGGAACGCCCGCGCGCGACGAGTTCCCGATTGACGGTCGCATCGAAGCGGTCGTGCTCATAGCCGAGGCCGCAGAACGCGCGCACCAGCGGCAGGTTGTTGATGACGTCGACCATTTCGCCGTCCACGGCAGCCGCCCTGTTGGCGAAATCGTCGTGCAGCGGCCGGCCGGCGGCTGCCATCCGGAACATGGCCACCACCATGGTTCCCGCGATCAGGATCAGCACCGCCGACATCGTCACGCTGACGGTTCCAACCAAGGCAATCGCCGCGAAGGTTGCGATGCAGGGCGGCAACACGTTCCACACAAACATGTTCTCGACGGTGAACACGGCGTTCGACGTCGCCGTGATCCGGCTGGTCAGCATGCCCGGCAGCCGGTCCGTGAAATAGCTCGGCGCGTGACCGGTGAGATGGCGGAACATATCGCGGCGAAGGTCGCCGGTGACGCTGACAAAGGTGTAGCTCGCGGTCCAGCTCGCGATCCGCCACAGGAAGTTGTCGGCTGCGATCAGCGACATGAGCAGAGCGAATGCCAGCCATACGCCGTTCGCGGCCGATGGCCCCGCCGACAACGCATCGACCAGATTCTTCACTCCGTATTGCGTGCCTACCGAACAGGCAACCGCTGCAACCACGGCTGACAAAATCACAACATGCGACGGCAGACGCCGGCGCAGATAGCGCAGCACAAAGGGAAATGGGCGATGCGCGTATCCTGACAGATGGTCCATGACGTCCTGCAAAGCTGTTGAAGGTGAACGAGAAAATTTAGTCGAAGCTCTCGCGCACGATGACGTGAAGGGCGGCGGTGGGATTCCTTGATGCGGCCATCACTGCGCAACAATTTTGCAACGCTGGCGTAGGCAAAAACGTGTTGGAGCGAGATGGCATCAGCAAGACCACAGTGTGATGGAAGAAAGAAGCGACAGATCTCCCACATCTAAGGAACCTCGCACGTGCGAGAACGTTCCCGTCTTTGGCATGTCGGTGCCATCTGAGGGCTGAGGGTAGTTCATTCCACATTACAAACAGGAGACGGAGAGATGCGCATCGCGCAGGTTGCCCCGCTGACGGAGGCTGTTCCCCCCAAGCTCTACGGCGGCACCGAACGGGTCGTGCACTGGCTGACCGAAGAACTTGTAACACTTGGACATGACGTGACGTTGTTCGCCAGTGGCGATTCTCAAACCTCCGCGAAGCTCGATGCGACCTGGCCGAAGGCACTGCGGCTCGACGGCTCGGTCCGCGATCCCAATGCGCTCCACATGGTGATGCTGGAACGCGTGCGGCAGAAGGCCGACGACGAGGAGTTCGACTTCCTGCACTGCCATCTTGACTATTATCCGTGGTCGCTGTTCTCGCGGCAGCCGACGCCGTTCGTCACCACATTGCACGGACGGCTCGACCTGCCGGAGCATCAGCCGGTCTTCAACACCTTCTCCAAGATTCCGGTGATCTCGATCTCCAACGCGCAGCGGCGGCCGGTGCCGCAGGCGCATTGGGTGCGCACGATCCATCACGGCCTGCCGGAGAATCTGCTGACGCCGCAACCGGCGAAGCCGTCCTACCTCGCGGTGCTCGGGCGGATCGCACCGGAGAAAGGCGTCGATCGCGCGATCAAGATCGCAACCCGCTGCGGCATTCCACTGAAGATCGCGGCCAAGGTCGATCGTGCCGACCAGGAATATTACGATGAGTTGATCAAGCCACTCATCACCAGCAACCCGTTGGTCGAGTTCATCGGCGAGATCAGCGACCGCGAGAAGCCGGATTTTCTCAGCGGCGCGATCGGGCTGCTGGTTCCGATCGACTGGCCGGAGCCGTTCGGCCTCGTGATGATCGAAGCGATGGCCTGCGGCACGCCCGTCATCGCCTATAACCGCGGCTCGGTGCCGGAGATCATCGAGGATGGTCTGACCGGCTTCATCGTCGAGGACGAGATCAGTGCGATCTCCTCCGTCGGCCGCCTCGGAACGCTCAATCGCGACGCGATCCGTAAGCAGTTCGAGACCCGCTTTACCGCGCGGCGCATGGCGCTCGACTATCTCGCCGCCTTCCGCAGCCTGATGGAAGCCGAACCACGCTTCAAGCTGGTGGCCAGCGCGGAGTAGCAGTTGCAGCGGCCGATCGAATGATCCGGCGAGCCGGCCGGCACCATCCGTGCCGATCCGTCGGGTCATTCGATTGTCAATAATACCGTCGCGTGCGTCGGCAACTCTCACGCAGCAAAACAAATCCGCATGCGCGCGTCGCGCGATTGCTGCGACGCACCAGCGATGACACGTTTCCCCATGAGTTCGGCTGATATCGCCTTTGCGAATGCCGAATTACGTGCTCTTATGCGGCCCGCTTGAGCAAAAAATAATAAGCGAGCGGACGGAGCAACCGTGCCGTGATCGCGCAGGGGGAACGCCATGACAGGGGACCGCAAGCCGTCGGCCATTAATAATGCCGCACCGACCAAAGCCTCACAAAAGAAGCTGAACCGCCGCAAATTCCTCGCCAAAACCGGCGGCGTGCTGGCGGCAGGCGCGTTCGGCGCCGTTCCGCTGCGGGGCTGGGCGGCCGACCCGATCAACATTGGCGCGCTCTATCCGACCACCGGCAGCATGGCGCAGATCGGTGTCGGCTGCGTGGCTGCGGCCAAGCTCGCGGTCGACATGGTCAACGAGGCCGGTGGCATCAAGTCGCTCGGCGGCGCCAAGCTCAACCTCATCGTCTCGGACGTGCAGAGCGACACCACGGTAACACGCACCGAGACCGACCGCCTGATCACGGGCAACAAGCTGTCGGCGGTCCATGGCTGCTATGCCAGCGCGCTGACCTTGATCGCGAGCGAAGTCTGCGAACGGGCAAAGGTCCCGATCATCACCGGATCGAGCTCCGATCAGCTCAACAAGGGGCGCACCTACACCTTCACGCCGTTCGCGCGCGCCTCGCAGTTCGCCAAGGCGCAGCTGCAGATGGCCAAGCTGGTCAGCGAGCAGGCCAAGGTCGCCGTGATTTTCGAGAACACCGCGTTCGGTACCTCGACCTCGAACGGGCTGAAGGAGCTGGCGCCGGGCGAAGGCGTCGAGATCGTGATGTTCGAGCCCTACTCGGCCGGCTTCACCGACGCGAGCCCGCTGATCAACAAGGTCAAGGCCTCCGGCGCCAACACGCTGTTCTCGCTGTCCTATCTCAACGACCTCATCCTGATCGTGCGCACCGTAAAGCAGGTCGGGCTCAACATCGCGATCAACGGCGGCTCCGGCGGCTTCGTGATGCCGGACTTCTACAAGAATGTCGGCAATGCCGCCGAGGGGCTGCAGGGCGTTGCGCACTGGAACCACGACGTCAGCGACGACGCGCAGAAGGTGAATGTCGAATTCAAGAAGCGCACCGGCGAGTTCGCGTTCGAATATGCCGGCGGCCTGGTCGCGCAGACCTTCATGCTGGCCGACGCGCTGGAGCGCGCCGCCTCCGCCGATCCCAAGAAGGTGCGCGAGGCGCTCTCGACGCTCGATGTCTCCTCGGGCTTTGCTGCGATGGCGCCGGGCGGCAAGGTGAAGTTCGGGCCGGACGGCAAGAACGTCTACGGCCGGCCGGTCGGCGTGCAGTGGCAGAACACCGATCTCGTCAGCGTCTTCCCGAAGGAAGACGCCCGCGCGCCGCTGATGAAGACCTGAGCCGCGGTCGAATCGCATGTGGGAGACACTGGCCCAGGCCGTGATCAACGGCCTGCTCATCGGCGGCATCTACGCGCTTGTCAGTATCGGCGTCACGCTGATCTTCGGCGTGGTCAAGATCGTCAACTTCGCCCAGGGCGAGTTCGTGATGATCGGGATGTATATCTCGTTCTTCCTCGCCACCCAGTTCGGCATCGATCCGCTGGTCTCGCTCGTGGTCTCGATGCCGGTGCTGTTTCTCGCCGGCGTCCTGATCCAGCATTTCCTGATCCGCAGGGTGCTGGGGCCGAACGACATGCCGCAGATCTTCCTGACCTTCGCGCTGTCGCTGTTGCTGCTCAATCTCTCGCTGATGTTGTTCAGCGCCAACTACCGCACCGTCCACACGTCTTATTCGGAGGCGGCGTTGCACATCGGCGGGCTGTACATACCGGTGGCGAAACTGATCGCCTTTGCGGTCGCAATGGCGCTGAGCGGGCTGCTGTGGGTGTTCCTGCACACCACCGATCTCGGCCGCGCCATGCGTGCGGCGTCGCAGAACCGCGACGTCGCGATGCTGATGGGGATCAATCCGAACCGCGTGTTCGCGGTGGCGTTCGGAACCGCGCTGGCGCTCGCGGGCGCCGCCGGCTCGCTGCTGATGCCGTTCTATTCGGCCTATCCATTCGTCGGCCAGGTGTTCGTGCTGATGGCGTTCGTCGCCGTCGTGATGGGCACGCTCGGCAATGTGATCGGCGCGCTGATCGCAAGCCTGATGATGGGCGTCGCGGAATCGCTCGGCATCCAGTTCGTCGGCGCCGATTCCGGCCTGATCGTGGTGTTCGCGCTGCTGCTGCTGACGCTTGCCTTCAGGCCGAGCGGACTCGGCGCCAGGAGGGGCCGATAATGCAGACGTCCAGCAACTTCAAATGGCTGTGGCTCGCGATCGGGGCCGTCGTCATGCTCACCTTGCCCCAGCTCGTCACCTCATCGTTCGCGATCGACATTTTCATCCGCATCCTGCTGTTCTCCTTCATCGGCGTCGCCTGGAACCTGATGGGCGGCTACGCCAAGCAGCTGTCGCTCGGGCACGCCGCCTATTTCGGGCTCGGCGCCTACACCTCCACCATCATGCAGGTGAACTACGGCATCTCGCCCTGGATCGGGATGATCGCGGGCGGCGTGGTTGCGATGCTCGCAAGCCTGCCGATCGGCTGGCTCTGCTTCCGCCTGCGCGGCCCCTACTTCACCATCGCCACCATCGCGACCGCCCAGGTGCTGATGCTGATCTTCCTCAAGTTCCGCGACTTCGCCTGGGGTGCCGAAGGCACCACGATCCCGAACCTCGGCAGCGCGCCGTTGATGATGCAGTTCGAGGAGAAGACGTCCTACTATTACGTCGTGCTCGGCCTGCTCGTGGTCGGACTATGGATCACCCACAGAATCGAGAAATCCTGGATCGGCTACTACCTCGTCGCGATCGGCGAGGATGAGGACGCGGCCGAAGCGGTCGGCGTCAACGCGCCGAAGGTCAAGCGCGACATCTACATGATCAGCGCGTTCCTGACCGCGCTCGCGGGGACGTTCTACACGCAGTACATCTACTTCATCGATCCTGCGACCGCGTTCAGCTTCAACGTCTCGATCGAGGCGGCGCTGGTGTCGATCGTCGGCGGCATCGGCACGCTGTGGGGGCCGGTGATCGGCACCGTGCTGCTGGAGACCACCTCGGCGCTGCTACAAAGCTGGCTCGGCAGCTCGGTGGGCGGCATCCAGCTCACGGTCTACAGCCTGATCCTGATGGCTGTGATCCTGTGGCGGCCGACCGGGCTGATCGGGTTCGCGACCGACATCTATCACCGCACCGCCCGGCGCAAGCCGGCGCGCGCCTGAGGTCGTCGCGATGGCAGAAGCACTGGTCATCAAGGGTCTCAGCAAGCGCTTCGGCGGCCTGCGCGCCGTGCAGGACGTCAGCTTCACGGTGCAGGAGAACGAGACGGTGGCGCTGATCGGGCCGAACGGCGCCGGCAAGACCACGAGCTTTCACCTGATCACCGGATTTCATCGGCCAGATTCCGGCTCGGTGCTCGCCTTCGGCCACGAGGTCGTGGGGCTCAGGCCGCATGATGTCTGCGCGCTCGGCCTTGCCCGCACCTTCCAGGTGGCAAAGCCGTTCGGCGCGATGACCGTGCTCGCCAATGTGATGACCGGCGCGTTCCTGCGCGACCGCCATATCGCCGCCGCACGCAACAAGGCGCGCGAGGCGATTGAGTTCGTCGGCCTCGGCGCCAAGGAGCAGACCCCGGCCAAGGACCTCACCACCATCGACCAGCGCCGGCTGGAGATGGCCCGCGCGCTGGCAACGCAGCCAAGGATCCTGCTGCTCGACGAGGTGATGGCCGGGCTCAACCCGGCCGAGATCGACCAAGCGGTGGCGCTGGTGAAGAAGCTGTCCGCCAGCGGCCTGACCATCGTGATCGTCGAGCATGTGATGCGCGCGATCATGGCGGTGGCCCGCCACATCGTGGTGCTCGACCACGGCCAGAAGATCGCCGAGGGCGCGCCGAAGGAGATCGTGGAGAATCCGGAAGTGATCCGCGCCTATCTCGGCTCCTACGTGCATCCGCCGGCGCAGGGAGACGCCCATGCTTGAGCTCTCCCGCGTCAGCGCCAGCTACGGCTCGGTCCCCGCCATCACCGACGTCAGCATCTCCATTGGCGAGGGCGAAGCCGTCGGCCTGCTCGGTGCCAACGGTGCCGGCAAGAGCACGACGCTGCGCGCCGTCTCCGGCCTCGTCAAGCTGTTCAGCGGCAAGGTCACGTTCGATGGCGTCGACCTCGCCACGCTGCCGCCTTACCGGATTCCCGAGCTCGGCATCGCGCACGTCCCTGAAGGCCGCCAGGTGTTCCCGGAAATGACGGTGCAAGAGAATCTCGAGATCGGCGCCTACACGCCGAAGGCCAAGGCGGATCGCGCACGCACGATGGAGCTCGTCTACAGCATCTTCCCGCGGCTCGCCGACCGCAGGAAACAGCTCGCCGGCACCATGAGCGGCGGCGAGCAGCAGATGGTCGCGGTCGGCCGCGGGCTGATGTTGAAGCCCCGCCTGTTGATGCTGGACGAGCCCTCGCTCGGCCTCGCGCCTGTCATGACCGACGTGACCTTCGAGAAGATCGGCGAGATCCACAAAATGGGCACCGCGATCCTCTTGGTCGAGCAGAATGTCAGCCGCGCGCTGTCACTGGTGCAGCGCGCCTATGTGCTGGAAAGCGGCAACGTGATCATGCAGGGCACCAGCGCCGAGCTCGCAGGCAACAAGCAGGTGCAGGCGGCGTATCTCGGGATTTGAGGCATCGTCTGCTAACCCGTCATCCTGAGGAGCCGCGTAGCGGCGTCTCGAAGGATGAATCGGCCACCAGCCGGGCCGTCGACCCTTCGAGACGCGCGTTCCGCGCTCCTCAGGGTGACGGTTTGTAAATTCCGCGTGCGCGGCTCTACGTCACCGCCGTCCGCTTCGGCTCGACAATCTCGAACATCCGCGGGAATTCGTCCATCAGCGCCATCAATTCACCGAGCCGCTGCGGCTCGCCTGATGCCTTGATCCTGCCGGCATCGACGGCGTCCGGGAACGTGGTCAGCTTGGCGATGACCTCGTCGAGCACGCTGCGCGCCAGCGTGAAGCTCGCCTGCGCATCGGCCGCCTGCGCACCCCCGACGTAGGTCAGGGCGGAATTCTCGAGATTGAGCACGAAGGTCTCGCCGGTGTCGGTGAAGCTCCAGTTCAGCACGAAGCGCTTGCCTTCGGCCTTGGGGCCGTTGAGGCGGATGCCGAGCACGTCCCAGAGCTGCTCGGTGCGCAGCGCAGCCAGCGTCTCGCGCGGCATCGGCGAGCGCGGCGGCGTCTTCGGCATGCCCTGCCGCAGTTCCTGCGCACCGAACAGATAGGCGTTGCGCCAGGTCGAGCTTTCCGCGGCGTAGCCGAGCTGCTCGAACGTATCGGCGAGGAGCGAACGCGCGGCCTGATTATCAGGCTCCGCGAACACGAGATGGCTGACGGCCTGCGCCACGAAACGGAATTCGCCCTTGGCAAAATCCGCCGCGGCGCGTTTCAGGATCGCATCGGCGCCGCCCATATACTCGACATATTTCTTGCCGGCCTCGACCGGCGGCAGCGGATCGAGGTTGACCGGATTGGCGTCGTACCAGCCGAGGTACTTCTGGTAGATCGCCTTCACGTTGTGCCTGATGTGGCCGTAATAGCCGCGGCCGTGCCAGGCGCCCTCCAGGCTCTGCGGCAGCTGGATCGTCTCGGCGATCTCGGCAGCGTTGAGCCCATGGTTCATCAGACGGATGGTCTGGTCATGCGCGTATTTGTAGAGGTCGCGCTGCTCGTGGATCATGGTGTCGATCCGCGCCTGCCCCCACACCGGCCAGTGGTGCTGGCCGCACATCGCTTCCGCCTTGCCGCCCCACATCTGCAGCGCCTCGCCGAGATATTTCGACCAGGCCAGCGCATCGCGCACATCGGCGCCGCGGAACGGCAGCAGATTGTGGAAGTTGTGGGTGCAATTTTCGGCGAGGTTCAGCAGCTTGTAGCGCGGGATGAAGAAATGCATCTCCGCCGGCGCCTCGCTGTTCGGCGCCATCTGGAATTCGAACTCGACGCCGTCGATCACGCGCTTGTCGCCGGTGGCGATGATCAAATCGGTCGGCCGCAGCAGCGTCACGCCACCCGCCGCCATGGTCTTGCCGAGGCCGCAATCGACGTGGCCGCGCGCGCCCTTGGCGAGGAACGGCCCGAACTGATATTGCGCGCGGCGCAGCATCGCCGGCCCCGCAATGATGTTCTCGGAGACCGCGTGCTCCATGAAGAAGTTCGGCGCGATGATCGGTACGCCCGCCGCCAACATGGCATCGTCGAGCACGCCGCGCGCGCCGCCCCAGTGGTCGGTGTGGGTATGCGTGAAGATCACGGCGGCGACAGGCCGCTTGCCGCGATGCCGGAAGTACAGTTCCATCGCGGCGCGCGCGCCCTCGATCGAGGTCAGCGTGTCGACCACGATGACGCCCTTGTCACCCTCGATCAGCGTCATGTTGGCGATGTCGAGGCCGCGCACCTGGTAGACACCCGGCACCACCTCGAACAGGCCGTGATGCATGTTGAGCCGCGACTGCCGCCACAGGCTCGGATCGACGGTCGCGGGCGCTTTCTCCTCCGACAGGAATCCGTAAGGCTCGAGGCTCCAGACCACCCTGCCCTGGGCCGAGGTGACGCGCGCGTTTTCGATGGTGCCGAGAAAGCCGCGCGCGGCGTCGTCGAAATCCCTGGTGTCGGCGAAGGGCAGCGCTTTCAGCGTCGCCCGGTGCTGCGCGATGACCGGCGCGGATGCCGCCTTCGGACCTTCGTGCGACGCTTCGCCTGCGGTTGTCTGGGCCATACTCAAGCACTCCCTCGATTGGCGGACATCGGTTCCGATCGCGCTTCCCTCAGCGAAATTGCACGCCCTCGAACTGGCCGCTGCGGCGCCAGCCGTCGATATATTTGAAGTAGGCCAGCGCGCCTGAGGGATGGCCGACATTGAGCTTGGCGGCGGGACCGGGCTCACGGCCCTCATTGTTGTAGTAGCCGGGCGTGCAATCGGGGCCGCCGATCATCCGGCCGACGCCGGTCAGCAGCAGTTCGACCCAGCGATCCTCGGCTTCCTTGCTGACTTCGATTTCCTTGAAGCCGTTGTCCTGCGCGTGGCCGACCATCAGCGCGATGGTCCGCGCCGCTTCGGTCAGATTATGCGGCACATTGGAGATCAGATTGGCGCCCTGGGTCGGCTGCACGAAGAACACGTTGGGGAAACCGTGCACGTGGATGCCGTGCTTGGTGCGCATGCCCTCGGCCCAATGCTCCGACAGCTTGATACCGTCGCGGCCCTTCAGATCGAAGCCCGCGCGACGCTTGTACTCGGTGCCGACCTCGAAGCCGGACGCATAGATGATGCAGTCGAGCGCGTATTCCTTACCCCCGACGACGATCCCGTTCCCGGTGATTTCCTTGACGCCCTTGCCGTCGGTATCGACCAGATGGGTGCCAGGGGTGTTGAACGCCTGAAGATAGGCGTCGTGGAAGCACGGCCGCTTGCAGAGCTGGCCGTACCAGGCCTTGAGATTCTCGGCGGTGTCGGCATCGCGGACGATGGTGTCGATCCGGTTGCGGATTTCCTCCATCTTCTCGAAGTCGGAATCCTCGAACGCCGCCCGCATGTTTTCCACGCTTCGCTGCTCGCGCGGCAGCAGCATGATCTTGGCGCGAATCCGCTTCGACAGGTCGGTCCAGCCGTCCTGCACCAGATCTTCCTCGGCCGATCCGCCGGCCTGGTTGGCGGTGAAATTCTCCAGCCAGCGCTGTTGCCAGCCCGGCGTCGCGATCTCGGCGAACCAGTCGGGATCGATCGGCCCGTTGCCGCGCACATCGACCGACGACGGCGTGCGCTGGAATACGTAGAGCTCCCTGCAGGCGCGCGCGAGGTGCGGAATGCATTGCACCGAGGTCGCGCCGGTGCCGATGATGCTGACGCGCTTGTCGGCAAGCCTCTCCATCAGCGCGCCCTTGGGATCGCCGCCGGTGTAGTCGTAATCCCAGCGGCTGGTGTGGAACGAGTGGCCCTTGAAGCGCTCGATGCCGGGAATGCCGGGCAGCTTCGGCACATGCAGCGGGCCGGTGCCGATGCCGACATATTGCGCGGTGAAGGCGTCGCCCCGCGTGGTGCGGATGATCCAGCGCGATTGCGCAGCGTCCCAATCGAGGCTCGTCACCTCGGTGTGAAACAGTGCGTTGTCGTAGAGATTGAATTGCCGGCCGATCCGCTGGCAGTGCGCGAGGATCTCCGGCGCATGCGCGTATTTCTCGGACGGCATGTGGCCGGTCTCTTCGAGCAGCGGCATGTAGACCATTGACGCCGTGTCGCACTGCGCGCCGGGATACCGGTTCCAGTACCAGGTGCCGCCGAAATCGCCGCCCTTCTCGACGATGCGGACATCCTTGATCCCGGCCTCGGTCAGCCGCGCCGCAGTGGCGAGCCCGGCGAAGCCGCCGCCGATGAAGGCGAAGGTGACGTGGTCGGTCTTCGGCGCGCGCTCAACGATCGGCGTGTAGGGATCGTCGAGATAATGCGCGAGCTGGCCCTTGATCTGGAGATACTGGTCGTTGCCGTCGGGACGCAGCCGCTTGTTGCGTTCCTCCTGATACTTCAGGCGCAGCCGCGCCTTGTCGATCGCGGCGGGCTTTGCGTCTCGGGCTTGCTCGGTCATCGTCATCGGGAGGCGCCTCGCTCCAGCGGTTCCTTGTCCTTATTCCCGGCAGATAAACCGATATCGACACGATTTGCAAATTCATTCCGATATATTGACAAATCTGACCATCTGAGACCAATATTCCGTATGACAGCATCTTCCCCTGCCGAGGTTCAGGCGGATCCGTCCTTTGCGACCACCCTGGCGCATGGCCTCGACGTGCTGGCGGCATTTCGCCGTCATCCGGGCTCGCTGTCGAATGCCGAGCTCGCGTTGCATACCGGCCTGTCGCGGCCGACGGTGTCGCGGCTGACCTACACGCTCGAGCAGCTCGGCTATCTCAGGCGCGACGCCAAGGGCCGCTTCGTGCTCGGACTGGGCGCGCTCGCCGCCGCCTACCCCGTACTGTCGGCATTGAAGGTGCGCCAACTGGCGCGTCCGCTGATGCGTGACTTCGCGACCTATGCCGGCGGCACGGTGTCGATCGCGATGCCGTTCGGCATCGACTTCATCTATGTCGAGACGTTGCGCACGACGGATACGGCGCCGCACGTGCCCGACGTCGGCTTTGTCAGCACGCTGGCGCCGACCGCGGTCGGGCGCGCGCTGCTGTCGCTGTTCACCGAGGAAGAGCTCGGCGCCTATGTCGCACGCGTCAAGGCCGAGCGCCCCGATGAGTTCGATTACGTGCAGAAGCGCACCTTGCCCGACATCGAATTGTGCCGCGAGCGCGGCTTTGCCGTCTCGCTCGGCGAATGGCGGCGCGAGATCTTCGGCGTCGCCGCCCCGCTCTATCGCACGCCGACCGGCGAATGCCTGTCGGTCAATTGCGGCGTCCCCTCCTTTCGCTTCAGCGCCGAGCAGATCGAGCGCGAATGCGGCCCGCGCATCCTCGGACTCGCCCGCAGCATCCGCGCGCTGGTGGAGGAAGGTTAGCCCGCGAACCTGCGGCATGGGCTACCTGCCATCGCGCCACGCGACGGCCGCCGCTTCACCTCGCCCCGCGTGCGGGGAGAGGTCGGAACGCATCGCTAGATGGGTTCCGGGTGAGGGGGAGCCTCCGCAAACGCAACTATCACTGTATTCGCGGAAGCAGCCCCTCACCCCACCCTCTCCCCGCGAAGAGCGGGGCGAGGGAGCCCAGCCCCGTCGCCACTCGACGCGACCACGCTCTACTCATGCGATGCCGGCCCGCTGTCGCGGTAGGCCCACAGGCATTCGCGCGGCAACGCGACCTGTGCCTCGACGCCGACCTGATAGCGTGCGGCGGTGCCGAGTTCGATCGCCTCCAGCCGTTTGCCGAACAGCTCGATGCCGTAGGCGGTCTGGGTGCCCTGATATCTGCGGTCGAGCACCTTTGCCGAGAACGTGTTGACGCCGTCGGGGCGGCCGATCGCGATGTTCTCGGGCCGCAGCGCGATCCGCACTTTCTCGTCGGGCTTGAGCGCCTGGCACAGCGCGACCTCGCCTTGCCGGCCGTCACCGAAATCGACCACGCCATAGCGGCCATTGCATGTGACGAGCGTGCCTGCGAGCTCGTTGGTGGCGCCGGTGAAATTGGCGACGAACAGATCGGCCGGGCGGTTGTAGATCACGTCGGGCGTGTCCATCTGCAACAGCTTGCCGTCGCGCATCACCCCGATCCGATCGCCGAGCACGACCGCCTCGGCCTGGTCATGGGTGACGTAGAGCGCGGTCATCCCGGTCTGCTTGAGAATGACGCGAAGATCGTCGCGCAGCCGCAGGCGCAGTTTGGCATCGAGGTTCGATAGCGGCTCGTCGAGCAGCAACAGTTGCGGCCGGTACACCATGCTGCGCGCCAGCGCGACGCGCTGCATCTGGCCGCCCGACAACGCCACCACCGGCCGGTCGGCATAGTCGGACAGTCCGACCAGCGCCAGCGCCTCCTCAACCATGCGGGCAGCATCGGTGCGCCCGATCCTGCGGTGCTTCAGCGGATAGATCACGTTCTGCCGCACCGTCATATGCGGCCACACCGCATAGGACTGGAACACCATGCCGAGATCGCGCGAACGCGGCGGCACGAGGATGCCGCTTGCCGGCGACGAGACCACGCGCCCGGAAATGCTGATCTCGCCGCCGGTCGGATGCTCGAGCCCGGCGACGCAGCGCAGCGTCGTGGTCTTGCCGCAGCCGGACGGCCCCAGCAGCACCACGATCTCGCCGGCCGGCACGCCAAAGCTGACGCCGTCGATGGCCGGGCGGCCGATCGAAAACTGCTTCCTGAGATCGGTGACTTCCAGCGTCGCCGTCATCGCTGCACCATCAGCCTATTGCCGGTAGCCAAACGTCTTGTCCCAGTCCGCGACCCACGCCGCATGCAGCTTCACATACTCGTCGAACTTCGGATACCAGAGCTTGACCACCTTTGGATCGAACCCCTCCGGATATGCCGGCGGCGCCTTCAGTGATGTGAGATTGCCGAGCTCCTTGATCATGAAGGTCTGTCCTTCCTTGGACAGACACCAGTTCAGGAACAGCTTTGCTGCGTTGGGGTGAGCCGCCGTCTTCGGAATGCCGGTCGCGTAGGGATTGACCGGAGCACCTTCAGGCGGAAAGAAGATCTCGATCGGCGCGCCGTCCTTCTTCTTCTGGTAGATCACGTTGTAGAGCAGCGGCGCGATCGCGATCTCGCCGCGCACCAGCGCATCGGCCGTCGGCGCGCCGGAGGGATACAGCACCGGATGGGTCGCGGCCTGCTTGGCCCAGTAGTCTTCGCCGAGCACCTTGCGCTCGAACATGATCCGCGTCCAGGTGGTGCCGCCGGACTGCGCGAACACCTGCCCGATCAACTTGTCATATTGCGGCTTGGTCAGATCCATCCAGGATTTCGGCGGGTCCTTCACCAACTCGGTGTTGTAGGCGATCGACCAGGCGATCGTCGCGCGCGGCCAGTATTTCGGCGAGATCAGCGCGTGCGGATCGTAATCGGCCGCGTTCGGCGGCGCGTAATCCTGGAACAGGTCCTCCAGCGGCTGCATCAGCGCGCGGTCGGAATGGTCGACGACATCGGCGATCAGCTTGCCGGCCGCGGCCTCCGTCTTGACGCGGGTGATCAGCTGGCCGCCGGGCGCGCGGACCATCTCGACCTTGATCTCGGGAAAGCGCTTGTTGAAGGCCTTGATGACCTGCTGCTCGATCTCGGCGAAGTTCGCGGTGTAGTAGACGAGCTTGCCTTCGGACTTGGCCGCCGCGACCAGCTCCGCCGAGCCGAACTCCTGCGCCTGCGCCTGCGCCGCAGGCGCCAATGCAAGCGCCGCCACGCTTGCCAAGGCCAGTGTGGTGAAGGTTCGTCTATCCATCGCAATCCTCCCCTTATTCGTTGTTATCCGGTCCGCGCCACGTTGCCCTGCGCTGATCCGCGCGACAGCCAGTTGGCGCCGCCGATCAGGACGCCGAGCAGCACCGTCTGCACCAGGCTGAAGGCCGCGGTCTTGCCGATATTGCCGCCCTCGTAATAGTCGAGCAGCAGCACCGACATCACCATGGTGTTGCTGGTGTAGAGGAACAGCGACGAGCCGAGCTCGCGGATCGCCAGCACGAACAGCAGCGTCATCGACGCCAGCACGCCCGGCCGCGCCAGCGGCAGAACGATCGTCCTGATGGTGCCGAGCACGCCCTTGCCGCAGACCCAGGCGGCCTCCTCGAGCTCGCGGTGGATTTGCAGGAACGAGGTCGACAGCGCTTTCACGGTGTCCGGCATGAAGCGCGCAATGAAGGCCAGCGCGAGAATCCAGATCGTGCCGTAGAGCCCGCCCGGCACGCCGATCCAGGCCCAGAGATAGGCGACGCCGACCACCAGCCCGGGGATCGCGACCGGCAGGGTCGAGATCAGGTCGATGGCGCCGCGCCCGCTGACGCGGGTGCGATGGATGGTGTAGCCGATCGCAAAGGCGAGCGCGCCGCCGACAACAGCCGTGATGACGCCCACCTCGACCGCATTGTAGATCGACCGCATCGTCAACGGATTGTCGAAGATGCTCTCGAAATGCGTCAGCGAATATTGCCGCATGTCGAACAGGCTCGCGACGTCGCGGATGAACATGAACTTGCGGAACGCCGCGACGATCAGTGCCAGCGACGGCAGCACTACGACGATGAGGAGGTAGACGATCCCGATCGCGAAGGTGAGCCAGCGCCACGGCCCGAGATCGAGGCTGCGCGGCCGGAACGCCTTGCCCGCGACGGTGGTATAGCTGCGTCCGCTCAGCAGCTTCTGCTGCAGATAGACCAGCAGCCCCGTGACCACCATCAGGATGATCGCGACCGCCGCCGCGGTGTTGTAGAGCGGCGGCGACCAGTTGGTGAGCTTGAAGATGTAGGTGGTGAGCACGTTCAGGTTGGTCGGCGCGCCGAGCACGGCCGGGATGCCGTAGATGCCGAGCATCACGATGAACGACAGCAGCATGCCCGAGACGATAGCCGGCATGATCAGCGGGAACGTCACCGTGAACAGGGTCGCGACCGGGCTCGCGCCGGAGATTTCCGCGGCCTCCTCCAGGCTCGGGTCCATGTTGCGCAACGCCGACGAGGTGAACATGTAGACATAGGGCGCGTAGTAAATGCCGAACACGAACACCAGGCCCCACATCGAATAGAGATCGACGCGCAGGTCGGAGCCCATCCACTTGAACATCGTGTTGATCAAGCCGGTCTTCGGCGAACCGAGAATGGCCCAGGCCACGCCCGCGACCAGCGGCGGCGCGAACAGCGGCAGGATGCTGGCCGCGGCGATAAAGCCCTTGAACGGCGTGTTGGTGCGCACCACGATCCAGGAGAACAGGAGCCCGATCGCGACCGCGATCACCGTGCCGCCGCCGCAGGCAATCAGCGTGTTGAGCAGCGCTTCGGCGACGTTCGGATTGGCCAGCACGGCGAGGAAATTGGCGATCGACAAATGGCTCAGGCTGAGACGGATGCCGTCGACCACCGGATTGGTGTCGGTGAGGGCACCGAGCAGCAGCATTAAGACGGGATAGATGACCAGGAAGGTCAGGATCGCCAGCAATGCCGCGACCCAGAGGCCGGTGAACGCGCGGCGGCGAGTTCCCTCGCTGGCGCTTCGCATGGCTTCGCTGCGCCGGTCGGCCTGTCCGTGCAATGCGCGTTCCCTCTTGCGGCCCGATCTGACGCCGGGCCTGCTTGTATACCAAGGGTAGTCGATCGCGACTGTGACGCAAGCTATCCGAAAGTCGCTTGGGCGCGCTTCTGTGACGCAGCGCGGGAACACGAATTCGGATTGATCGCGCTCGCGGGCCACAATCTCGGTGTCGTCCCTGCGAAAGCAGGGACCCATACCCCGCGGCGGATGTTGTGAGCGGGACTCGTCGTATCAGCATCGCGCAACAATCGGCATTTGTGGTTATGGGTCCCTGCTTTCGCAGGGACGACAGTGGCTGTGTAGGCTGCCGGGACGTCGGCCCGGAACAGTCCGGGCCGACGTCGGCGTTCTAGGCAAGGTAATTGCCTTCGAGCGCCGGCATGATGTCGAGCACTTCGAAGTAATGGTCCCAGAACCTCGTCTCGCGCAGGTGGTCGCAGAACCACGCCCAGGCCGAGAGGTCATCGGTCTCGCAGATCATGACGTCGGTCGCCCTGGTCGAGAAGGCCTCCGGCTCGAACCAGCGCACCTTCAGCTCCGGACGGCGCCGGAGCAAAGGAATGACCTCCTCATGCAGGAAGGCGAGGCGCTGCTCGGTCTTCAGGTCGAGCCAATGTCGCGTGGTCTTGACCATGACGAAGATATGAAACCTGTGCGGATCGTCCTCGTGCTCGGGAAGCACGGGGGACGAGGTCGTTTGCAGTGTCACCATTGATCGGTTCTCCTTTCACGCCCATAATGTGAGTAATTGCTCATATTCGACAACTCGCGTTTTGGGAGATGCCCGTCATGCCGGCGAAGCGGCGCATAAAGGCCCGGAAACAGCCGCTTCAGCAGCGTTCGCGGGAAACCGTGGCGGTCATTCTGGAAGCGGCGGCTCGCGTTTTGGAGGCGCGCGGGCTCGAGGGCTACAACACCAATGCGGTGGCCGAGCGCGGCGGGATCAGCGTCGGCTCGGTGTACCAGTACTTCCCCAACAAGGACGCGCTGACGCTGGCATTGATCGCCAGGTTCGAGGACGCGCTGCTGGCAAAAGTGCGGGATGCGGTCGCAGCTTCCGAGGGCAAGAGCCTGACGGCGTCGCTCAGCCTGATCGTCCGGGCCCAGTTCGAGGCGCATGCCGAGCGGGCCGGGCTCAATCGCATTCTGGAGGCCGAGGAGGATCGCCTGCGCCCGGCGTCGTCGGGCGCGTCAGCGGCCGGCGAATTGAAGGAACTGGTCGCGGCGCTGCTGGCCCGGCATCGCCGTGAGATCGCAAGGCCAGTCGACGATGACGCCATCGAGGATCTGATCGTGATCAGCCGCGCCATGGTCGACCATGCGCTTCAAAAGGACCTCTCGCAGGCCGCGGCCAGCCGTCGGGTGCTGCGCGCCATCGAAGGATATCTGTTCGGTCCGCGGCCGGACCTTTGACACTTCCGGCTAGGCCGCTTCGCATACGCATCATGCAATGCCGCGGCTGGGGAACGGGATGCCGGCGTAGTACATGGCGGTCCCGGAGACATTTTCAGGTATGCTCGAGAAGACCCCGACCACCGCGGCAGCGGCGCCGATCACCGATGGACTGCCTTGGGAGACCCGGCGCTGGGCGGTAGCGGCGATCTTCACGGCGCTGGCGATGGCTTCGCTCGATACCGCGATCGCCAATATCGCGCTGCCGGCAATCGCGAGCGATCTGCATGTCAGCCCTGCGGAAGTGGTCTGGGTCGTCAACGTTTATCAGATCGCGCTGGTCGCGACGCTGCTGCCGCTCGGCGCGCTCGGCGAGATAGTCGGCCATCAGCGAATCTATCTCGGCGGCCTGCTGCTGTTCACATTGGCGTCACTCGGCTGCGCGCTGGCGTGGTCGCTGCCGAGCCTGCTGGTCGCGCGCACCTTGCAGGGGCTCGGTGCCAGCGGCCTGATGAGCGTCAACACCGCGCTGGTGCGCTTCGTCTATCCGAGCCGGATGCACGGCCGCGGCTTCGGCCACAATGCGCTCGTGGTCGCGACCGCCTTCACGCTGGGGCCGACCATCGCGTCCGGAATCCTCGCGCTCGGACCATGGCCCTGGCTGTTCGCCGTCAACATTCCCTTCGGCGTCGTCGCGTTGCTGATCGGCATGAAGACGCTGCCGACGACGCCGCGTGCCACCCACGCTTTCGACTTCACCGGCGCGGCACTGGCCTGCGCCTGTCTCGGCCTCTTCATCATTGGCATCGGCAGCGCCGCGCACAAGGCCGCGCCGGCGCTCGTCATCGCCGAGCTTGTCGCCGCCGTGCTGTTCGGATGGATCCTGACCCGGCGGCATGCCGATCATCCGGCGCCGATGTTGCCGATCGACCTGTTCCGGCGGCCGATCTTCGCGCTGTCCGCCGCGACCGCCGTCTGCTCATTCGCTGTGCAGGGCCTCGCCTTCGTATCGCTGCCGTTCTACTTCGAGGACATATTGCACCGCTCGCAAGTCGAGACCGGCTTCTTCATGACGCCCTGGCCGCTGGTGGTCGCCTTCATGGCGCCGATCGGCGGCCGGCTGTCGGATCGCTATCCGGCCGGCATCCTCGGCGGCATCGGCATGCTGCTGCTCGGGCTTGGCATGGTGCTGCTCGCGACCCTGCCGGCCGAGCCCAGCGTCGCCAACATCGTCTGGCGCACGATGATCTGCGGCATCGGCTTCGGCTTCTTCCAGACCCCCAACATGAAGGCGATCATGTCGAGCGCGCCGTCGCATCGGAGCGGCAGCGCCAGCGGCATCGTCGCGACCGCGCGGCTGACCGGGCAGACCACCGGTGCCGCCCTCGCCGCGCTCTGCTTCGCGCTGGCCGACCGCGAGGGCGCCACCGTGGCGCTGGCGCTGGGTGCCGGATTTGCCGCGCTCGGCAGCGTCATGAGCTTCCTGCGGCTTGCGGTCGCTTCGCCGCAAAAGTCATGACAGGTATGCGGCGCGCACAGTGCGCGGCCAAACACCACAGCATCAACTTTCTTTCGCGCTGCGAGCGCATTTTCTTGATTTGAACCGTTCCAGTTTCAAGGCCAACATCGCCCCGCAGTCCGGTCGGAGGATCGGACCATTCAGGGGATCGCGATGGCAAACCTCAAAATCAACGGCAAGACAATAAATGTAGACGTCGAGGACGACACGCCACTGTTGTGGGCGATTCGCGAGAACGTCGGACTGACAGGGACCAAATACGGCTGCGGCATCGCCCAATGCGGCGCCTGCACCGTGCATATCGACGGCGTCGCGATGCGCTCCTGCGGCGTGACGGTGAGCGAGGCGGCCGGCAAGGACATCACCACGATCGAGGGTCTCGCGGCGGGCGGCGTGATGCACAAGGTGCAGCTCGCCTGGATCGCCAGCGACGTGCCGCAATGCGGCTATTGCCAGAGCGGCATGATCATGGCCGTCGCGGCGCTCTTGAAGGACAATCCGAAGCCGACCGACGACGACATCAACGACGCCATCACCAATATCTGCCGCTGCGGCACCTTCCAGCAGGTGCGCGAGGCGATCCATGCTGCCGCGAACGCATAAGGACGCAGCGATGAACCAGCACGTCATGCCAAAACTGAATCGCCGCGCCTTTGTGATCGGCACCGCAACCGCCGGCGCCGGCCTCGCGCTCGGCCTCGACCTGCCGTTCGGCGGCCCCGCCGTGGTGCGCGCAGCCGACGGCGCGCCTGAAGTCAACGCGCCTGAAGTCAACGCTTGGGTCGTGATCCGGCCCGACGACACCGTGGTGATCCGCATCGCCCGCTCCGAGATGGGCCAGGGCACGCTCACCGGCCTCGCCCAGCTCGTCGCCGAAGAACTGGAATGCGACTGGTCGAAGGTCACGACAGAATATCCGACGCCCGGCCAGAGCGTCGCCCGCAAGCGCGCCTGGGGCGATTTCTCGACCGGTGGCAGCCGCGGCATCCGCACCTCGCAGGACTATGTCCGCAAGGGCGGCGCCACCGCGCGCGTGATGCTGATCCAGGCGGCGGCCAATGAGTGGAAGGTGCCGGCCTCGGAGTGCACGGTCTCCAACGGTGTCATCACCCACACGGCCTCGGGCAAGACAACGACCTACGGCAAGGTCGCGGAAGCCGCGGCCAAGCTCGAGCCGCCGGCCGACGTCAAGCTGAAGGACCCGAAGGACTGGACCATCGCCGGCAAGGGCCTGAAGCGGCTCGACACATCAGACAAGACCACCGGCAAGATGGTCTACGGCATCGACGTCAAGCTGCCGGGCATGCTGAACGCCGCGATCAAGGACTGCCCGGTGTTCGGCGGCAAGGTGAAGAGCTTTGACGAAGCCAAGATATCAGGCATGAAAGGCGTCAGGAAGGTGGTGCAGGTCGGCGACAGCGCCGTTGCCGTCGTCGCCGACACCTGGTGGCACGCCAAGACCGCGCTGGATGCGCTGCCGATCGTCTGGGACGAAGGCCCCAACGCCAAGGTCTCCAGCGAGACGATCGCGACATGGCTCGCCGAAGGTCTCGACAACGCGCAGCCGGCCTACATCGGCAACCAGAACGGCGACGCCAAGGCGGCGATCGGAGGCGCTGCCAAGAAGGTCGAGGCGGTCTACAGCTATCCTTACCAGAACCACGCCACGATGGAGCCGATGAACGCCACCGTGCTCTACACGCCTGACAAATGCGAGGTGTGGTGCGGCACGCAGAATGGCGAGGCGGCCTTCGCGGCGGCGCTCGAGGCCTCCGGCCTGCCGGCGGAGAAGGTCGACGTGCACAAGCTGATGCTCGGCGGCGGCTTCGGCCGGCGCGGCATGACCGACTATGTGCGGCAGGCGGTGGCGATCGCCAAGCAGATGCCGGGCACGCCGATCAAGCTGTTGTGGTCGCGCGAAGAGGATATGCAGCACGGCAAGTATCACCCGATCACCCAGTGCAGGCTGACGGGTGCGTTCGATGCCGACAACAATCTGGTCGCGCTGCACTACCGGCTGTCGGGTCAATCCATCCTGTTCTCGGTGCGCCCTGAAGCATTGCAAAACGGCATGGACCCCGCCGCATTCCAGGGCGTCGCGCAAGCCGGCGAGGCCGCGATCGGCTATTCGGTGCCGAACCTGCTGGTCGAGCATTCGATGCGCAACCCGCACGTCCCGCCGGGCTTCTGGCGCGGCGTCAACGTCAATCACAACGCGATCTACATGGAATGCTTCATGGACGAGTTGGCGCTGTCCGTCGGCCAGGACCCGCTCGAATTCCGCCGCAAGCTGATGGGCAAGCACCCCAAGCATCTCGCCGTGCTCAACGCCGTGGCCGAGAAGATCGGCTGGGGCACGCCGGCGCCGCGGGGCGTCTATCGCGGCATCGCGCAGGTGATGGGCTATGGCAGCTATGTTGCCGGCGCCGCCGAGATCTCGGTGACCGACGGCAGCAAGATCAAGGTGCATCGCATCGTCGCCTCCACCGACCCCGGCTATGTCGTCAATCCGGCGCAGGTGGAACGGCAGATCGCGGGCTCCTTCGTCTACGGCCTCAGCGCGCTGTTCTACGGCGGCTGCACCGTGAAGGACGGCCGCATCGAGCAGACCAATTTCGACACCTACAACTCGATGCGCATCAACGAAATGCCGAAGGTAGAAGCGGTGATGGTGCCGAGCGGCGGGTTCTGGGGCGGCGTCGGCGAGCCGACCATCGGCGTTGCGGCGCCGGCGGTGCTGAACGCCTATTTCGCCGCGACCGGAAAGCGCATCCGCAGCTTCCCGCTGCGCAACCAGAACATCAGCTTCGCCTGATCAAACCGGAAGCGGCGGCCGCAACCGGCCGCCGCTTCCATTTTTCGGATTCTCGTGCATGGCCGTCACGCGTCATCAGACGCGCAGGGATGTGATCCGTGGCGCCGCTGCCGTCGCAGCGGCCGCCCTGGCGCGTCCGGCGCTGGCGCAGGCTGCGCCGCGCATCGCGGTGATCGGCGGCGGCTTCGGCGGCGCGGCCTGCGCGCGGGCGCTGCGGCGGCTCGACACCAAGCTTCAGGTTACGCTGATCGAGCCGAACAGGACTTTCACCGCCTGCCCGTTCAGCAACGAGGTGATCGCGGGTCTGCGCGAGCTTGCCGCGCAGCAATTCACCTATGACAAGGTTGCGGCCGACGGCATCACGGTCGCCGCGCAGGCGGCGACGAAGGTCGATGCCCAGGCGCGCAGCATCGCGCTCGCTGACGGCACGACGCTGCCCTATGACCGGCTGGTGCTGGCCCCCGGCATCGACATGCACTTCGAGGCCCTGCCCGGCTATGACGAGGCAGCGGCCGAGAAGATGCCGCACGCCTGGAAGGCCGGCGAGCAAACCATGCTGCTGCGCAAGCAGCTTGAAGCCATGGACGACGGCGGCCTCGTCGTGATCGCGGTGCCGGCTGCGCCGCTGCGCTGTCCGCCCGCGCCTTACGAGCGCGCCAGCCTGATCGCGCATTATCTGAAGGCGAACAAGCCGCGCTCGAAGATCCTGGTGCTCGACGCCAAGGACAATTACTCGCAGCAGAAGCTGTTCGAGAAAGCGTGGTCAGAACTCTATCCCGACATGATCGAACGGATCGCGCTGTCGCAGGGCGGACGGGTGACGTCGGTCGATCCCGCGACCAACGAGATCGTCACCGACTTCGGCAACTACACCGCCGCGGTCGCCAACGTGATCCCGCCGCAAAGGGCCGGCCGCATTGCCGCGATCGCGGGCGCTGCGGACCACACAGGCTGGTGCCCGATCGATCCCGTCAGCTTTGCCTCGAAGCTCGTTCCCAACATCCACGTCATCGGCGATGCCGCGATCGCCGGCGGCATTCCGAAATCCGCCTCCGCCGCGGCGGCGCAAGGCCGGGCCTGCGCGGCCGCGATCGTCAATTCACTTGCGGGCAAGGCGCCGGAGACGCCGCGGCTCGATGGCGCCTGCTACAACACGGTCGCTCCCGGCTACGCCTTCTCGCTGAAGGGCATCTATCAACCCAAGGAAGATCAGTACGCCGAAGCCGAGGTCACCACGAGCCCGGTCGACGCGCCGCGCGAAATGCGCCAGCAAGAAGCTGACCAAGCGCTCGACTGGTTCAAGAGGATCACGGGAGAGGCCTTTGGCTAGGCTCGCCCGCACAACCTTCCTCGCCGCGGGACTGTTCGCAGCCTGCTGGCCTGCATGCGCCGAGGAGCGACGGCCCTACATCGTCGTGGGCGATGCGATTCCAGCCTCGCTGACGGGAACCAAAGGCGATGTCGTGCGCGGCCGCGCGCTGATCGTCGAGCGTTCCTCCACTTGCATCCTCTGTCACAGCGGCCCATTTCCCGAGCAGGCGTTCCAGGGCGACCTCGCGCCGAACCTCAGTGGCAGCGGCAGCCGCTGGTCGGAAGGACAGTTGCGGCTCCGCCTGGTCGATGCGTCGCATCTCAATGCAGCGACGATCATGCCGTCCTACTATCGCGTCGACGGGCTCGCGCGGGTCGGCACCTCATGGCGCGGCAAGCCGATCCTGTCGGCGGAGCAGATCGAGGATCTCGTGGCTTACTTGACGACACTGCGGAACTAGGACCAAGCGATGGCGATTTCCGACCACACCACACGCCGGACATTCCTGAGCCTTACTGGCGGTGCCGCCGCGCTGGTGATCGTGCGCCCCGTGGACGCGTCGCCGGCAATGCTGTCGGCCGCGATCCGCAATGTCGTCGGCGAGGCCAATGTGCGCACCGGCAAGGTCAAGCTCGACATTCCGCCGCTGGTCGAGAACGGCAACACGGTGCCGATGACGGTCAGCGTCACGAGCCCGATGACGGCGGACGAGTATGTGAAGAGCATCCATGTCTTCAACGAGAAGAACCCGCAGCCGAACATCGGTAACTTCTATCTCGGGCCGCGCGCCGGACGTGCCCAGGTGTCGACCCGCATCCGCCTCGCCGACAGCCAGAAGGTCACCGCCATCGCGCGGCTGTCCGACGACACGTTCTGGTCGGCCACCGCCGACGTCGTGGTGACGCTCGCCGCCTGCACCGAGGAGGCGATCTGATGCCGTCGGCCCTGATCAACGTCCCGGCCAAGGCCAAGCGCGGCAGCGTCATCGAGATCAAGACGCTGATGTCGCACATCATGGAGACCGGCTACCGCCACACCGCCTCGGGCAGCGTAGTGCCGCGCGACATCATCACGAGCTTCACTTGCCGCTTCAACGGCGAGGAGGTGTTCCGTGCCGATCTTTATCCCGCGATCGCGGCCAATCCGTTCATCACCTTTTTCACGACGGTGACCGAGAGCGGCAAGTTCGAGTTCGAATGGATCGGCGACAAGGGATTTTCGGAGACCGCCCAGGCTTCGATCACGGTCGAATGAAGATTGCCGTCTGCATCGCGCTGCTGACGGCGACGGCGGGCGCGGCGCTCGCCGACGGGATCCGGCAAGGCGAACGCCGCTCCGGCTACAGCTTCATGAGCGCCGACAGCAAGGCGATGCAGGACGAGGACACCGCCAATCCCGGCATGCTGTCCGTGCTCGACGGCGAGGCGCTGTGGACGCGCAAGACCGGCACCGCAAACAAGGCCTGCGCCGACTGCCACAACGACGCCAGCGCCAGCATGAGGGGCGTCGCGGCACACTACCCGGCCTTCGACAAGGCGCTGGGCAAGCCGGTCGACCTCGAGGGACGGATCAACCTCTGCCGGAGCAACCACCAGCAGGTCTCGCCCTTCGCCTATGAAAGCCGCGAGCTGCTGGCGCTGACCGCCTATGTCGCACGGCAATCGCGCGGCATGCCGATTACGGCCGGCGACGATCCGGAGCTCGCGCCGTTCGTCGAACAAGGCCACGCGCTGTTCATGCAACGACAGGGCCAGCTCAATCTCGGCTGCACCAACTGCCACGATGATAACTGGGACAAGAAGCTCGCGGGCAGCGCGATCACGCAAGGCCAGCCGACCGGCTATCCGCTGTACCGGCTGGAATGGCAGGCGCTCGGATCGCTGCAGCGGCGGCTGCGCGCCTGCATCACCGGCATCCGGGCGCAGGCCTATGATTATGGCTCGCCCGAGCTGGTCGAGCTCGAGCTCTATCTGATGACGCGGGCGCGCGGCATGCCGGTCGAGACGCCGGCGGTCAGGCCCTAGCGTCAACCCTCATGGTGAGGAGCGCGAAAGCGCGTCTCGAACCATGAGGCCCCAGTCGGGCCTCCCCTTCGAGACGCTTGCTGCGCAAGCTCCTCACGGTGAGGAGACGGAGTAACTGCGTAGCGGTCAGCGCTCGGCGAACGCCTTCTCGACCACGAACTGGGCGGGCTCGCCGTGATTGCCCTCGACGAAGCCGCAGCCGTTCAGCAGCGTGCGGGTGTCGGCGACCAGCGCGGGCGAGCCGCAGATCATGACGCGGTCATGCGCGGCGTCGAGCGCCGGCAGGCCGATGTCGGTGAACAGCTTGCCCGAGGTGATGAGGTCGGTGATGCGGCCACGGTTGCGGAACGGATCGCGCGTCACGGTGGGATAGTAGATCAGCTGGTCGCGCACCAATTCGCCGATCAGTTCGTCCTGCGGCAGCTTCTCGGTGATCATCTCGCCATAGGCGAGCTCCTTGACGCGGCGGCAGCCGTGCAGCAGCACGACCTTCTCGAAGCGGTCGTAGGTCTCGGGATCCTTGATCACGCTGAGGAACGGCGCAAGCCCCGTGCCGGTGCCGACCAGATAGAGGTTGCGACCATCCTCGAGGTTGTCGATGACGAGCGTGCCGGTCGCCTTGCGGCTGACGATGATCTCGTCGCCTTCCTTGAGGTGCTGGAGGCGCGAGGTCAACGGGCCGTCCGGAACCTTGATCGAGAAGAATTCCAGCGTGTCCTCGTAATTCGCGCTGGCGACGCTGTAGGCCCGCAGCAGCGGCTTCTCGCCGACCTTGAGCCCGATCATGGTGAACTCGCCGTTGCGGAAGCGGAACGACGGATTGCGCGTGGTTTTGAAGGAGAACAGCGTGTCGGTCCAGTGGTGAACGCTGAGGACGCTTTCCTGGTTGAAATTGCTCATCGTCAGTTTCCTTGACGCGCGGGCCGGATTGGCGGCAAAATCATTTGTACACGATCGTTCGTATACAAATAAATAATCCAGCTTGATCCGGCCGTCAAGCCACGGGCACAATGGCCGGCGAAGGCGTTGAACCAAAAGGAAAAACCATGGCGCACGATGCACCCCAGGCGACCGGTCCGAGCAAGCTGGTGATCCGCAATATCGGGCTGTTGCTGTCGGGGGCCCTGGAGAAGCCGATCCTGGATGCCGATACCATCGTCGCCGAGAACGGCAAGATCACCGCGATCGGCCGCCTCAAGGACGTCGACACCGAAGGCGCCACCACCATCGTCGATGCCAACGGCACGACGGTCGCGCCCGGCCTGATCGACAGCCACGTCCATCCCGTCGCCGGCGACTGGACGCCGCGGCAGAACCAGATCAACTGGATCGACAGCTACCTGCATGGCGGCGTCACCACCATGATCTCCGCCGGCGAGGTGCACATGCCCGGGCGTCCGCGCGACGTCGTCGGGCTGAAGGCGATGGCGATCTTCGCGCAACGCGCGTTCTGGACGCTGCGTCCGGGCGGCGTGAAGGTGCATGCCGGCGCGCCCGTGATCGAATGCGAGATGGTGGAGGACGATTTCAAGGAGATGGCCGCCGCCGGCGTCAAGCTGCTCGGCGAGGTCGGGCTCGGCGGCGTCAAGGATGGACCGACCGCGCGGAAGATGGTCGGCTGGGCGCGCAAATACGGCATTCAGAGCACGATCCACACCGGCGGCCCGTCGATCCCGGGCTCCGGCCTGATCGACAAGGATGTGGTGCTGGAAGCCGACACCGACGTGGTCGGTCATATCAATGGCGGCCACACCGCCCTGCCCGACGACCAGATCCGCTGCATCTGCGAGGGCTGCAAGCGCGGGCTCGAGCTGGTGCATAACGGCAATGAGCGCTCGGCGCTGTTCACGCTGCGCACGGCGCGCGAGATGGGCGATTTGCACCGTGTCATCCTCGGCACCGACGCGCCCGCCGGCTCCGGCGTGCAGCCGCTCGGCATCTTGCGGATGGTCTCGCTGCTGTCCTCGCTCGGCGAGCTCCCGGCCGAGCTGGCGTTCTGCCTTGCGACCGGCAACACCGCACGGATGCGCGAGCTCGATTGCGGCCTGATCGAGGTCGGCCGCTCGGCCGATTTCGTGCTGATGGACAAGGCGCAGCATTCGCCGGGCAAGAACATCCTGGAGAGCGTTCAGCTCGGCGATCTTCCGGGCATCGGCATGACCATCATCGACGGCATCGTCCGCACCCAGCGCAGCCGCAACACGCCGCCCGCGGGCAAGGTGCCGGAGATCGTGGCGAAGTGACGTGCACCAAAGCCGTTGCGCGGAGGTGAAACATATTCGGTGTCGTCCCGGCGAAGGCCGGGACCCATAACCACAGGGTTGGATTGTTGAGAACGGCTGTGGCTCCAGCGCTGCGTAACAATGCCCTTCGGTGGTGATGGGTCCCGGCCTTCGCCGGGACGACACCGAGCGTTTGGTGCCGCTCGTGAGTCACACATTCACTTGCTCCCAGGGTGATAGTGCCGGATCGGTTTGCTCAACCCCTTGAGCGGGCTGCCAGATAGCGCGCCCGGCGGCGCGCGGCTTTGCCGCGCCGCCTGCGTAACCGAACCTTGTTTTCACCTGTCACCATTGCGGTGTATCCTGACCGCAAGCGAACCTTAGCCGGCGGCACTCGCAAGAGGCATTTTTCGATCCGGAATAGTTCTTGCTGCTGCGCGCCGCCATGCCGTGTTGATCTACACCAGGCAATCAGGAGGCAGCCGATGACGATGAGGCCAGATCCTACGTTTCACGCGTCGCCGAAGCTCGCGATGGAAGCGCCGGCCGAGAGCTTTGCCTACACCGTGCTGCTCAGTCCGGATTTTTCAAAGCCGGACGCGCTCGCGGTGATCGACGTCAAGCCCGGCTCGCCGACCTACAGCAAGATCGTCCATACGGTGACGATGCCCAACAAGGGCGACGAGTTCCACCATTTCGGCTGGAACGCCTGCTCGTCGGCACTGTCCCCGCTGGCCGGACACGCCTTCCTCGAACGTCGCTATCTCATCATCCCCGGCATGCGATCGTCCCGGATCTATATCGTCGACACCAAGCCGGATCCGACGCAAGCGAAGATCCACAAGATCATCGAGCCCGAGGAAATCTTCAAGAAGACCGGCTACTCGCGACCGCACACCATCCACTGCGGGCCGGAAGGCATCTATGTCAGCACGCTCGGCGGAAGCGGCAAGGACGGCACCGACGGGCCGCCCGGCATCTTCATCATGGACTGCAAGACATTCGAGGTGCTCGGCCGGTGGGAGATCGATCGCGGCCCGCAGACCAAGCATTATGACTTCTGGTGGAACCTGCCGCGCGACTACATGGTGAGCAGCGAGTGGGCCTTGCCGCCGCAGTTCGAGAACGGCATCGTGCCGGAAGACCTGCTGTCGAACAAATACGGCCACCGCCTGCATTTCTGGGACCTGCGCGCCCGACGCAATGTCCAGACCATCGACCTCGGCGCCAACCATCAAATGGCGCTGGAGGTGCGTCCGGCGCATGATCCGGTTCGCGAACACGGCTTCGTTGGCGTCGTGGTCGACACCACGAACCTCGAGGGTTCGATCTGGACCTGGTGGCGCGAGGGCGGCAAGTTTCACATCGAGAAGACGGTGACGATCCCACCCGAGCCTGCATCGAAAGACCAGCTGCCGCCGCTGTTGCAGGGTTTCGGCGCGGTACCTCCGCTGGTGACCGACATCGACTTGTCGATGGATGACAAGTTTCTCTACGTCGCCTGCTGGGGCACCGGCGAGATGCGCCAATACGATGTCAGCGATCCGCGCAAGCCGAAGCTCGCCGGATCGGTCCGCATCGGCGGCATCGTTCATCGCGCGCCTCACCCGAACGGACAGGCTTTTGCCGGCGGGCCGCAGATGGTCGAGATCAGCCGCGACGGCAAGCGGGTGTACTGGACCAATTCGCTCTATTCGACCTGGGACAACCAGTTCTATCCGCAAGGCATTCCCGGCGCCGAGGTGATGGCGAATGCAAGCCCGGGCGGAGGCCTCGAGCTGGCGAAGGATTACTGGGTCAGCTTCCCCGACGGCTACCGGGCGCACCAGATCCGGCTCGATGGCGGCGACTGCTCGACCGACTCCTTCTGCTATCCGTCGGTCTAGAACGCTTTCGAGCGAAGTGGGTACCGGTTCGCGTGAAGAAGACGCGTCAAAACAAGAACCCAGAGACCGTTCCGCTTCGATCGGAACGGAAAGGGCCGTGACGTGAGCCCGGCCGACTGGACTCCGGCCTGGCTGTGGCTGGCGGTCATCGCGAGCGGCCTCTACCACGGGATCAACCCGGGCATGGGCTGGCCGCTCGCGGTTTCTGCGGGATTGATGCAGAGAAGTTCGCGCGCGCTGGTGACCGCGCTTGGCCCGCTGGCGATCGGTCATTTGCTGGCGATGCTCCTGGTGATCCTTCCGTTCGCGCTGCTGATCACCGTCGTCGAATGGCAGCGCACGATCCGGATCGGCGCCAGCCTTCTCGTCATCCTGTTCGGTGTCTATCGACTGATCGACCGGCGCCATCCGCGGGCCCTGGCGCGGATACCGCCGACGCAACTCGCTTTGTGGTCGTTCGCGGTGGCGATCGCCCATGGCGCGGCGCTGATGCTGGTGCCGATCTATCTGGGGCTGTGCCGCGAGGCGGAAGCGGACCAGGGCCATGCGGCCGCCAACAGCCTGATCGACACCAGTCTCACGATGGCCGTGCTGGTCTCGATCGTTCATGCCGCCGCGATGATCGCCGCCGGCGGATGCCTGGCGTGGCTGGTCTACCGCTACCTCGGGCTCAAATTCGTATCCCGGAGCTGGTTCAACCTGGACACGGTTTGGGCCCTCAGCCTGGTGCTGGTGGGTGTCGTTGCGCTGGTGCTTGGCCTTGCAGCGTAGTCCGGACGCGGCACGCTGCCCAATCGGCAAGGTTGCGGAGGTCGTGACGACGTGAGGCACGATAGATGACCCGTCATCCCCGCGCAACGGCTTTGCCGTTGTCGCTGGAGGTGCACGCGCTAGCGTGCCTCGAAGGGTGAACGGCCCGCGGCAGACAGCCGGGCCGTCGACCCTTCGAGACGCCGCGCTCCGCGCGGCTCCTCAGGGTGACGGTGATAGATTGTGTCAGCGAAGCTTGCCGAGCAGCGCCATCAGCGTCTCGCGCTCCTTGGCGTCCAGCGGTGCCAGCGTTTCCCTGGAGATCGCAAACGCATTCGGCGCGGCCTTGTCGGCCATCTGCTGGCCGGCGCGCGTCAGGCTCACGAGCAGCCGGCGGCCGTCGTCGGGATCGGGCGCGGTCTCGGTCAGGCCGCGCGCGGTCAGGCGATCGATGACGCCCTTGATGGTCGCAACATCCATCGAGGTCAGCCGCCCGAGCTGGTTCTGCGAGCAGGCGCCGACCTCGGACAGCTTGGACAGCGCCGCCCACTGCGTCGGCGTCAGATTGATGCCGATCTCGCGGGCGAAGATCACGGCGTGGCGCTGCGACACCTGGCGCAGGATGAAGCCGATCTGCTCATCCAGCACGTATCCCGGCTTGGTCGCCTTCCCGTTTCGCTTCGGTGCCGCACTCCTCGCCATCGTCCACCCCGCCCGTTACAGCGACAGATGCGCGTCGCGGACATCCGGACGCGCATCGAGTTCCGCCATGGTGCCGCCGAAACAGATCCGGCCGCGCTCGATGATGTAGGCGCGATCCGAGATCAGCCGGGCGAAATGCAGATTCTGCTCGGAGACGACGATGCTGACGCCCTCTTTCTTCATCGCCAAGATCGCATCGACCATCTGCTCGACGATTTTCGGCGACAGCCCCTCCGAGGGCTCATCGAGCAGCACCAGCGACGGATTGCCCATCAGCGTGCGCGCGATCGTCAGCATCTGCTGCTCGCCGCCGCTCATGCGCCCGCCGGGCCGGCCGCGCATCTCGCCGAGGTTCGGGAACAGCTTGAACAGTTTTTCGCGGTCCCATTGCGGCGCGCCTGCCCGCCTCGGCTGGCGGCCGACCTCGAGATTCTCCTCGACCGTCAAATCCGTGAAGATGCGCCGCTCCTCCGGGACATAGCCGAGCCCGCCGCGCACGATCGCATGCGTCGGCAAATCGGAGACGTCCCGGCCCTCGAACATGACGCGGCCGGAGCGGTTCTCGACCAGGCCGACGATGGAGCGGAACGTGGTCGATTTGCCGGCGCCATTGCGCCCGAGCAAGGCGACCACTTCGCCCTCGCCGACCTCGAGCGCGATGTCGAACAGAATATGCGCCGGGCCGTAGAAGCTGTTGAGATCCTTCACCGTCAGCTTCATGCCGATGCTCCCTCGCGGTGCCGGGCGTCATAGACGAGGCCTTCGCCGAGATAGATCGCACGCACCTGGGCATTGCCGCGCACTTCCTCGGGCGAGCCTTCGGCGATCAGGCTGCCGCGGTTCAGCACCAGGATGCGGTCGGCATGCTCGAACACCACGTCCATGTCGTGCTCGGTGAACAGCACGCCGATCGACTGCTCGCGTGCAATCCTTGCCGTCAGCCGCATCAGCTCGACGCGCTCGCGCGGCGCCATGCCGGCGGTCGGCTCGTCCATCAAGAGCAATTTTGGCTGGTTGGCGAGCGCGATCGCAAGCTCGAGCCGCTTGACGTCGCCATAGGCGAGCTCGCCGCAGGGCCGCTCCGCATAGGCGCCCATGCCAACCAGATCGAGCAGCCGTCCGGCCTCGTCGCGCGCGTGGCGGGCGGTCGAGGCCCACAGATTGAACAATTGCCCGCCATGCGAGACCAGCGCGACCTGCACGTTCTCGCGCACCGTCATGGTGGGGAACGTCGCCGCGATCTGGAAGGTGCGGCCGACGCCCATGCGCCAGATCACGCGCGGCTTCTTGCCGGTGGTCTCCGCGCCCAGCACGCGGATGCGGCCGCTGTCGGGAATGTTCTGGCCGTTGAGCATGTCGAAGCAGGTGCTCTTGCCCGCGCCGTTCGGCCCGATCAGCGCCAAAATCTCGCCGGCGCGCAGTTCGAAGGAGACGCCGCGCACGGCATGCACGCCGCCATAGGATTTGGTCAGCCCCTCGACCGACAGCAATGTGGGAACCATGCTCATTCGGCGCTCTCGATGCGGGAGGTCAGCAAGGGCGATACCGACGACGAGGACTTGCGCCGGCGATGCATGAAGGCTTCGAGCGTGCCGACGATGCCCTTCGGGAACGCGACCACGATCAGCACGACGAAACCGCCGAGCACCAGCTTGGAAAGATCGGTCTGGCTAACCAGCCAGATATTGAGCGCCTTGTAGACGATGGCGCCGACCACGGCGCCCGACACCGTTTCGACGCCGCCGAGCAGCACCATGACCAGCGCATCGACCGACAGCGAGATGCCCATATTGTCGGGGAACACGCTGCCCTTGAGATAGGCGAACAGCGCGCCGGCCAGGCCGGCGACCGTGCCCGCGATCACGAAGGCGGTCCACTGGATGCGCTTGCCGTCGATGCCGATGGCTTCGCTGCGCAGCGGAGAATCGCGCGTCGCGCGCAGCGCGAAGCCGAACGGCGAGAACACGATGATGCGGAGGATCACGACCGCGAGCGCGGCGATGCCGAGCGACAGCCAGTAGAAATGAGACGGGCTCGCCGCCCATTTTTCCGGCCAGACCCCGAGGATGCCGTTGTCGCCGCCGGTGACCGACACCCATTGAAACGCGATCGACCAGACGATCTGGGCAAAGGCCAAGGTCAGCATCGCGAAATAGACCCCGGAGAGCTGCACCGCGAAGAAGCCGAATACGGCGGCGCCAAGTAGCCCGAGCAGCGGCCCGAGCAGCAGGCAGGCAATCATCGGCAAGCCCGCCATCTTGGCGAGCAACGCCACGCCATAGGCGCCGAGGCCGAAATAGGCGGCGTGGCCGAACGAGGCGAGCCCGCCGACCGACATCAGGAAGTGCAGGCTGACCGCAAAGATCACGAAGATCGCGATCTCCGAGCCGACCGTGAGCACGTAATTGCCGGCGACGAACGGCAGCGCGGCGGCGAGCACGAGCACGGCGATCGCGGCGAACCGCTCGTTCATCGTCAGCGGCCGCCACGGATTGACTGTGAGACCGGGCGTGCGCCGTGCCGGCGCCTCCGGTTTGCCGAACAGCCCCCACGGCCGGACGATCAGCACCACCGCCATCACCAGGAACACCAGGATGATGGAGATCTTCGGGAAGATTAGGATGCCGAAGGCGTTGAGCTCGGACACCAGCACCGCCGCGACGAAGGCGCCGATGATGCTGCCGAGGCCGCCGATCACGACCACGACGAAGACCTCGACGATGACACGCAAATCCATCGCGTGATTGACCGCATCGCGCGGAATCTGCAGCGCCCCGCCGAGCGCGGCGAGGAAGACGCCGAGCGCGAACACGCTGGTGAACAGCCATTTCTGATTGACGCCGAGCGCCGCGACCATGTCGCGGTCCTGCGTCGCGGCGCGCACCAGCACGCCCCAGCGGGTGCGCTGGAACAACAGCCAGAGCACACCGAGCACGACCGGCCCGAGCACGATCAGGAACAGATCATAGCTTGGTATGTTCTGGCCGAAGAAATCAATCGCGCCCTTGAAGCCGGGCGCGCGGCGGCCGACCAGATCGTCCGGGCCCCAGATCAGCACCACGAGATCCTCGACCATCAGCGTCAAGCCGAAGGTCGCGAGCAACTGGAACAGCTCCGGCGAATGATAGATCCGGCGCAGCAGTACCATCTCGACCAGCACGCCGATCGCAGCAACCGCCAGCGCGGCAACGACGATGCTGCCCCAGAAGCCGAGCGCGCCGGAAAAGCGCTCGGTCAGCGTGAAGGCGACATAGGCGCCGAGCATATAGAACGCGCCATGCGCGAAATTCACGATCCGCGTCACGCCGAAGATGATCGACAGACCCGAAGCGACCAGGAACAGCGACGCCGCGCTGGCAAGACCGGTCAGGAACTGGACGACATAGAAGGCCATGGGCGGTCCGCTTCAACGTGAACTTGCATCAGGGCCTCATCCTTCGAGACGGCGCTCCGCGCCTCCTCAGGATGAGGAGCGAGACCCTCATGGTGAGGAGCGCGGCAACGCCGCGCGTCTCGAACCACGAGGCCCCGCTATATTCGCAACCTCAATCCTTCGGCCGCAGCTTCTCGATCTCGGCATCGCTGGGCAGATAGTCAGCCCCCTTGCGATAGGCGGTGTCGACCATGATGCCCTTGCCGTCCTTCAGCGCGGTCTTGCCGGTGAAGGCGCCGAGCGTCGACTGGTGATCGATCTTGCGGAAGGTGATCTCGCCGAACGGCGACGGCATCGAGATGCCTTCCGCCGCCGCGATCAGCTTCTCCGGATCGCTCGAGCCGGCCTTGGCAAGGATCGCCGCCGCCGCCTTGATGGTCTGGTAGCCGACGATCGAGCCGAGCCGCGGATAGTCGTTGTACTTGCCCTGATAGGCCTTCAGGAACGCGTCATGCTCCGCCGTCTTGATCGCGTACCAGGGATAGCCGGTGACGATCCAGCCTTCCGGCGTCTCGTCCTTTAGCGGATCGAGATATTCGGGCTCGCCGGTCAGGAAGCTCACCACCGTGCGGCCCTTGAACAGGCCGCGGGTGTTGCCTTCGCGCACGAGCTTGACGAGGTCGGCGCCGAAGGTGACGTTGAGGATCGCTTCCGGGTTCGCCGCGGCAACCGCCTGCACCACCGGGCCGGCGTCGATCTTGCCCTGCGGCGGCCACTGCTCGTCGACCCACTGGATATCGGGCCGCTTCGCCGACATCAGCTTCTTGAACACCGCGACCGCCGACTGGCCGTATTCATAGTTCGGCGCGATCGTCGCCCAGCGTTTTGCGGGCAGTTTTGCGGCTTCTTCCACCAGCATCGCGGCCTGCATGTAGTTCGACGGCCGCAGGCGGAACGTATAGCGGTTGCCCTTCGACCAGGTGATGGCATCGGTCAAAGGTTCGGCCGCGAGGAAGAACACCTTCTTCTGGTTGGCGAAGTCGGAGACGGCAAGGCCGATATTGGAGAGGAACGTGCCGGTGAGCATCGCGACGTTCTCGCTCGACACCAGCTCGTTCGCCGCGGTCTGCGCATCCGCCGGCTTGCCGCCGTCGTCCTTGGAAATAACCACGAGCTTCTTGCCGCCAATGCCGCCCGCCGCGTTGATCTCCTCCACCGCAAGCTGCCAGCCCTTGCGATAGGGCTCGGTGAACGCCGGCAGCAAGGAATAAGAGTTGATCTCGCCGATCTTGATTTCGCTCTGCGCCATGGCCTGCGTCGTCATGGCACTCGTTGCCATGGTCGCGACCGCGATCGCCAATCCCGCCCCTACGAAATAACCACGCATCCCGTCCTCCAGTTTTTCTTCAAAGAGATTATCGCAATCCGTCTTCGCCCTTGATCTCGCCGACCGTCAACCCGCCGACGCGCGGCAGCGGCCGCCCGCTGTCGGTTACCGCGACCGCGACCATGATCTCGTTGGCCCGCGGCGCGTCGTTGATCTGCACCTCCATGCCGTCGAAATGGCTGCGCACGAAAGCGGCGTCCTTGTGCCCGAGCGGAATATCCAGCGTGGTGCCGGGGCCCGAGCGCTTCTTCGACGACGGGATCAGCGCCGCGCCCTTCGACAGCACCTTGCGCACCGGCGCGCCCATCTTCGGATGCAGGATCGCCGCCGCATGCTCGAGCTCGCCATTCTCGCCGACCGCGGCGGCCTTGCCGTAGCTGTGCGCCTTGGCGCCGTCGATGCCGAGCGCGGCGACGGCCCGTTTCGAAAGCAGTTCGCCGAGTTCCTCGCCGATCGCGATCAGCGGCGACAAATCCTCGACATAGCGGCCGGCAAAGGGGTTCTCGATCACGGCGATCGCGGCGGCGCGCCTTGTCGGCGGCGCGATGGTCTTGCCCATCTCCAGATGGGTCTCCTCGACCACTGTGACGATCTTGCGAATGACGGCGCTCATCTTGCCTCGCTCCCGGTCATGCCCGCAGCATGTGTTCTGTCGTTCTTCGTTGAAACGCGTGCGGCGCCGGCGTTCCGCTGCCAGTTGCACCGACAATTTGCGTTTCGCCCAGTAGACGCAATGCCGCGCCCTCGATCAATCCCGACATCAGGAGGTCGCGCGCCCGCGCTGCCCCCGCCTCGAGCGCCTGATCGATCTCGTGTTCCGAGAGCCGCCCGACATCGCGGGTCACCAGCCGCGCGCCGAGGTCGCTGTCGGGCTGCAATTCGCTCGCCGGACAGCGCAGGATCGCGGGATGATCCGGCAGATCGACCGCATTGGCGATCACCGTCGCCGCGGCATCGGCCTGCGACGCCGTCCGCGCCAGCACGGTGACGGCATCGGCAATGCCGAGCGAGAAACTGCGGCCGTGACGGCCGCTGGTCGCGATGCCGCGGACCGGCGTGTCGGCATCGACCGTCATGGTGCGCATCACGCCGTGACGGTCGGGCCGATCCATCAGGCCGACGGTGAATTGTTCGCCGTCGCCGAGATGCAGGGCAATGTCGCCGCCATTGTTGACATAGGCGCGGTCGAGCGGCCCGGCCTCAAGCATCGCGCCGAGGATTTCCTCGGCGACCGAACCTGCCACCGCCGCCATCGGCGTGATGAAGCCATCGGCGGCAAACGGCGCGACCGCCGCATGCATACGCCGCGCGACCACGCCCTTCAGCGCACAATGATCGGGACGCGCCGCACTACGGAGTTCGGCAAGTTCCGCGCAGAGTTCGTCGAGCAGACCCGTGAAGCGCTCGGCGGCGGCCTGATAGGCGGAGCTGATATCGGCATCCCCGCCCTTGGCCTCGATGACCAGATCAATCGGGCCGTCCTGCAAATGCAGCCGCTTGCCGTCAGGAAGAAGCGCGATTTGCGGCAGTCGGGTCATGCGCGCCGCCCGGGAAGAAACGGCATCGGGCGGACCTCGGCGCTGTCCCGCAAC
Organism: Bradyrhizobium sp. UFLA06-06; assembly: GCF_054820065.1. Classification (NCBI taxonomy): domain Bacteria; kingdom Pseudomonadati; phylum Pseudomonadota; class Alphaproteobacteria; order Hyphomicrobiales; family Nitrobacteraceae; genus Bradyrhizobium; species Bradyrhizobium sp. UFLA06-06. Next base: position 53,264 of record NZ_JADFUD010000030.1, on the reverse strand, counting down.
GAGGACAGCGGCCGGACATAGTCCATATGGCCACCGAGCGCCGCATAATCGGACATGCGCATCGTGAACTCGATCGGCGCCACCAGCGCCGGGGTCGGCACATAGCCGAAGGCGCCGGCGGGCATCTGCGTGACGTCGACCATGTAGGTGATGCCGCCGCCGGGCCAGACATAGACCGGCGCGCCGCCGCTGGTCACCCGCGTCAGCGCGTCCTTCACCGAGCGTGTCAGCCGCACCGGATTATCGGTGACGCCGGCGCGCAGCGATCCGCCCGCGCCGCCCATGAACAGCACGGTGCACAGCGCCGGCTCGCAATTCTCCTGGATGCGCTCGACCGAGAACTTGAGGTCCGCGGGCATCTCGGTCTCGACCGGCTTCAACGCCTCGTCGAGCACGTAATAGGACGCATGTTCGCCGGTGGTCGAGACCATCAGCATGGTGAGCCCGGGCCGTGCCTCCTTCGCATTGAAGGGGCCGAGGATCGACAGCGGATCGGAGATGTTGGTGCCGCCCCATCCGGTGCCGGGATCGGCGACCTGGAAATAGCGGCCGGGCGTCGAACGCCGCCCCTTCATCTTGATGCCGGTGTCGGCGATATCGAGCAGCTTGCCGGCCTGGTGCTCGCTGAGCACGCCGGTGATGTGGTCGTCGACCACCACGACCTCATCGACCTTGCCGTGCCATTGCTTGGCGAACATGCCGATGGTCGCCGAGCCGCATCCGACCCGCATGCGCTCTTCTGCCACACCGTTGACGATCGGCGGCCTGCCGGCCTGCACCACGACGGTGGCGCCGCCGTCGATCGTCAGCTCGACCGCCTTGCAGTTGGAGAGATCCATCAGCGTGTCGCAGGTGACGCGGCCTTCCTTCTTGGAGCCGCCGGTCAAATGATGCACCCCGCCGAGCGAGAGCATCTGCGAGCCATATTCGCTGGTCGTGACATGGCCGACCGCCTCGCCGTCCGCGCGCACGATCGCGGTCTCCGGCCCGAGATAGCGGTCGGTGTCGATCTTCACCTTGACGCCGCAATACGAGAAAATGCCTTCGGTCACCACGGTGACCATGTCGACGCCGTCGACCTCCGACGACACGATGAAGGGCGCCGGCTTGTAGTCCGGATAGGTGGTTCCGGCGCCGATCGCCGTGACGAACAGTTCGGGCTGGCGGACGATCTTGCCATCCCAGTCGCCGCTCACCTGGAACGGAACCAGCTTGCCGCCATGCGACACGGTGCGCTCCAGCACGACATGCGGATCGACGCGCACCAGCGTGCCGTCATGATTGGCATAGCGGTCGCAGGCGCCGGCCGCGCCCGGCTTGATGTAACACATCACCGGACAGGCATCGCAGCGGATCTTGTCGCCGGCGGCGACGGTCATTGTGTCAGCCATCGTGACCAAGCCTGGACTTGTGGCGGCGGTCGATCATACTGCCCTTCCGCCTCCCATGCATATCGTTCGTATACGAATGATCCTGCGCGCGAGCCCGTGACCTGTCAAGCGGCCTTTGCAATCAAACCCTGCCCTTCGCGTGCGCACCCTGTTCATAAAGCGGGCACGCGCTGCAGCGCGGCATGCCGCCGCTTGCACGTTTGTATACAAACGTTATCCTCGTCGGCGATCTGACGCTGACGTTGCAGCGCAAACATCAAGGGAGAACCGGGGCAATGCGCCTGACCGTGAACGGCAGGAATCACGATGTCGACGCCGCTCCCGACACCGCATTGCTTCACGTGCTGCGCAACGACCTCGAATTGAACGGACCGAAATATGGCTGCGGGCTCGGCGAGTGTGGCGCCTGCGCGGTGCTGATCGACGGCGTCGCCGCGCGCGCCTGCCTGATTCCGATCGAGGGCTGCGCCGGACGCAACATCGTCACGCTCGAAGGCCTCGGCAGCCGCGAGCACCCCGATCCGGTGCAGGATGCCTTCATCCGCGAACAGGCGGCGCAGTGCGGCTATTGCCTCAACGGCATGATCATCACCACCAAGGCCTTGCTGACGCGCAATCCAAATCCGTCCGAGCATGAAGTGCTGGAGGCGCTGCGCTACAATCTCTGCCGTTGCGGCGCGCATATCGAGATCATCCGCGCGGCGATGCGCGCGGCCGGCCACGCGCTCGAGGCGCGCGATTGATGGTCGAGGCACGGCCTCCCGAGCAACGCCAGCGCGGCTCGCTGTCGATCGTCCGCCCTGCGGTGCTGGGCGCGGAAGGCGCGTTGGAGACCTTCATCACCATCACTGCCGACGGCACGGTCAATGCCTATAACGGCCATGTCGATCTCGGCACCGGCATCCGCACCGCGCTCGGACAGATCGTTGCCGAGGAGCTCGACGTCTCCTTTGCCCGCGTCGTCGTGATCCTCGGCGACACCGCCGTGGTGCCGAACCAGGGCCCGACCATCGCAAGCGAGACCATCCAGATCACGGCCGTTCCCCTGCGCAAGGCCGCCGCCCAAGCGCGGCATTTTTTGCTCACGCGGGCCGCCGAGCGACTGGAGTTGCCGGCCGGTGACCTCACGATCGAGGACGGCCTGATCCGCGGTCACGACAACCGCAGCGTCACCTATGGCGAGCTGATCGCGGACGAGATCATCCGGCTCGATCTTGCCGATGAGGTTCCGGTCAAGGCCGTGAGCGCCTATTCGGTCGTCGGCAAGTCCGTGCCGCGCGTCGATCTGCCGGCGAAGGCCACCGGCGAGCTCGTCTATGTCCACGATGTGCGCGTGCCCGGCATGCTGCACGGCCGCGTGGTCCGCCCGCCTTACGCCGGCGTCGATGCCGGCCCGTTCGTCGGCACCAGCCTGATTGCGGTCGATGAAGCCTCGGTGCGCGATATTCCAGGCCTCGTCGCGGTGGTGCGGATCGGCGATTTCGTCGGCGTCATTGCCGAGCGCGAGGAGAATGCGATCAAGGCTGCCGCGCAGCTCACGGTGAGCTGGAAGCCGGGGCCGGCGCTGACCGATCTTGCCGACGTGGAGAAGGCGCTGCGCGCCAATCCCTCGACGCCGCGCCAGCTGATCGACAAGGGCGACGTCGACGCCGCGCTCAAGGCGGTCGCCAAGCCGATGCAGCGGACCTATCTCTGGCCCTACCAGATGCACGGCTCGATCGGCCCGTCATGCGCGGTTGCCGATTACAGCGAGGGCGCGATCCGGGTCTGGTCCGGCACGCAGAACCCGCACATCCTGCGCGGCGACCTCGCGCTGCTGATCCAGCGGCCGGAGTCCGAGATCGACGTGATCCGGATGGAGGCGGCCGGCTGCTACGGCCGCAACTGCGCCGACGATGTGTCCGGCGATGCGCTATTGCTGTCGCGCGCGGTCGGCCGTCCGGTGCGCGTCCAGCTGACCCGCGAGCAGGAGCATGCCTGGGAGCCGAAGGGCACCGCGCAGCTGATGGACGTCAATGGCGGGCTCAACGCCGACGGCAGCGTCGCCGGTTACGATTTCGCGACACGTTATCCCTCGAACGGCGCGCCGACGTTGGCGCTGCTGCTCACCGGGCGGATCGCGCCTGAAGCGGCGGTGTTCGAGATGGGCGACCGCACCGCGATCCCGCCCTACGACTACGAGAACATGCGTGTCGTCGCCAACGACATGCCGCCGATCGTGCGCGCCTCCTGGTTTCGCGGCGTCTCGGCGCTGCCGAACACCTTTGCGCATGAATCCTACATCGACGAGCTTGCGGCGGAGGCCGAGGTCGATCCGATCGAATACCGGTTGCGCTATCTCAGGGATAAGCGCGCGATCGATCTCGTCAATGCGGTTGCCGAGCGCGCCGGCTGGACGCCGCGCCCGGTGTGGAAAGAGCCCGAGGCGGACGGCGACATCGTGCGCGGCCGCGGCTTTGCCTATGCACTCTACGTGCACAGCAAGTTTCCCGGTTACGGCGCAGCATGGTCGGCGTGGATCGCCGATGTCGCCGTCAACAAGGCGACCGGCGATGTCAGCGTGACGCGCGTCGTCGCCGGCCAGGATTCCGGATTGATGATCAATCCGGAAGGCGTGCGGCACCAGATCGAAGGCAATGTGATCCAGTCGACCAGCCGCGCGCTGATGGAGGAGGTCTCCTTCGAGCGCGGCGCGGTGACGGCGCGGGAATGGGGTGCCTACCCCATCATCAAGTTTCCTGAGCTGCCGAAGATCGATGTGCTGATGCTGCCGCGGCAGGACCAGCCGCCGCTCGGCGTCGGCGAGTCCGCTTCGGTGCCGAGCGCCGCCGCGATCGCCAACGCGATCTATGACGCGACCGGCGTGCGCTTCCGCGAATTGCCGTTCACGCCGGAACGCATTTTGAAGGGACTGCGCGGCGAGCAGCCAACAGCGCCCGCCCCGATCCCGCCGCCCGCGCAGACGGCCGACCTCAACAAATGGCAGAATCCCTTTGCAAAGCGCGGCGGCGTGCTTGCCAGCATTGCCGCACTCTGCGCAGCCGCGATCGGCATCGGCGCGGCCGTGCTGCCGTGGCGCGCGATCGCGCCAATCGCGCGGCCCGATGCATCGGTGTATTCCGCCGCGACGATCGCGCGCGGCAAGGAGCTCGCGGCGCTCGGCGCCTGCGCCGTCTGCCACACCTCGGAGCATGGCGTTCCGAACGCCGGCGGCCGGCCGCTCGAGACGCCGTTCGGCACCATCTACACCACCAACATCACGCCCGATGTCGACACCGGCATCGGCGCCTGGTCCTATCCCGCCTTCGAGCGCGCGATGCGCGAGGGCATCCATCGCGACGGGCGCCATCTCTATCCGGCGTTCCCGTACACGCACTTCGCCAGGACCAGTGATGCCGACCTGCAGGCGCTCTATGCCTATCTGATGGCGCAGGTGCCGGTGCGCGCCGAAACGCCGGCCAGCGCGCTCACCTTTCCGTTCAATCTGCGGCCGCTCCTCGCCGGATGGAATGCGCTGTTCCATCAGGCGCAGGCATTCCAGCCCGATCCATCGAAGTCAGCGAATTGGAATCGCGGCGCCTATCTGATCGAAGGGCTCGGCCATTGCAGCGCCTGCCACTCGCCGCGCAATGCGCTCGGCGCCGAGCGGCAAGCGGCCTATCTCGCCGGCGGCTTCGCCGAGGGCTGGGAGGCGCCGGCGCTGACCTCGCTATCGAAAGCGCCGATTCCCTGGAGCGAGGACGAGCTCTACGCCTATTTGCGCACCGGCGAGTCCCGCCTGCACGGCGTCGCCGCAGGGCCGATGGCGCCGGTCGTGCAGGAACTCGCCGCGCTGCCCGACCAGGACATCCGCGCGATGGCGGTCTACCTCGCCTCGTTCAACGAGACCGCCGACCGATCGGCCCACGACGCCATGGCAGCCAAGCTCGAAGCCGGCACCGTTGTGACCACGGCAGCCTCGACCGGCGCGCGGATCTATCAAGGCGCCTGCGCGGTCTGCCATGAGGTCGGCGGCCCGCCGCTGTTCGGCAGCCGGCCGTCTCTGGCACTCAACAGCAATTTGCACAGCGACGCGCCCGACAATCTGATCCAGGTGATCCTGCACGGCATCGCCAAGCCGGCCGTGACCGATCTGGGCTACATGCCGGCCTTCAAGGACAGCATGAGCGACGGCCAGGTCGCCGAGCTCGTCACCTTCCTCCGGCGGCAATTTGCCCCTGACAAGCCGGTCTGGACCGATGTCACCGCCACGGTCGGCCGTATACGGCAGACCATAGCGCGCTGACCTGCCATGTTCCGCCCGATACCCACTGGGCGGGCGGCGCCCGGCAGGCTAAGGTTCCCGCATGACCGTGACAGATATCGCGACCCGGACCTACAACCACGGCTGGCGGCTCGACCCGATCGTGCGCAGCCTGCTGGACACCGATTTCTACAAGCTGTTGATGCAGCAGATGATCCGGGAATGCTATCCGGACACCCGCACGACCTTTTCGGTGATCAACCGCTCGACCCATATCCGGCTCGCCGAGGTCATCGACGAGGCCGAGCTGCGCGCCCAGCTCGACCACGCCCGCACCATCCGCTTCACCAAGAAGGAGCTGATCTGGCTGGCCGGCAACACGTTCTACGGCAAGACCCAGATGTTCTCGCCCGACTTCATCAACTGGCTCTCGAACTTCCGGCTGCCCGAATACGAGCTGCACAAGGTCGACGGCCAGTACGAGCTGCATTTCCACGGGCCGTGGACCCACACCACGATGTGGGAGATTCCGGCGCTCGCGATCCTCAACGAGCTGCGCTCGCGCGCGGCGACCAAGACCTACGGCCGCTTCGCGCTCGACGTGCTCTACGCCCGCGCCAAAGCCAAGCTGTGGGCCAAGGTCGAACGGCTGCGCAAGCTGGATGGCTTGCGGCTGTCCGATTTCGGCACACGCCGCCGCCACGGCTTCCTCTGGCAGCGCTGGTGCGTCGAGGCGGTGAAGGAAGGCCTCGGCCCCTCCTTCACCGGCACGTCGAACGTGCTGCTCGCGATGGACAACGACCTCGAGGCGATCGGCACCAACGCGCATGAGCTGCCGATGGTCGCCGCCGCGCTCGCCAATGACGACGAGGCGCTGCGCTGGGCGCCCTATCGCATCCTCGACCAATGGCGCCACACCTATGGCGGCAATCTGCTGATCGCGCTGCCCGACGCCTTCGGCACCAAGCCGTTCCTGCGCGACGCGCCGGATTGGGTCGCCGACTGGACCGGCTTTCGACCCGACAGCGCGCCGCCGATCACAGCCGGCGAAGAGATCATCAAGTGGTGGAAGCAGAAGGGCCGCGATCCCAAGGAGAAGCTGCTGGTGTTCTCCGACGCGATGGATGTCGGCTCGATCGAGGAGACGTTCCACCATTTCAAGGGACGCGTGCGCGTCAGCTTCGGCTGGGGCACCAACCTCACCAACGATTTCGTCGGCTGCGCGCCGGATGGCACCGCCGAGCTCGACCCGATCTCGATCGTCTGCAAGGTGACGTCGGTCGACGGACGACCGGCCGTCAAGCTCTCCGACAATCCGGAGAAGGCGACCGGCATCCCGTCCGAGGTCGAGCGCTATCTGCGCGTGTTCGGCAATGTCGGCCGCGTTCGCACCGCAGTTCACGTCTAACAAAGCGTTTTCAAGCGAAGTGGACACCGGTTCGCGTGAAGAAAACGCGTCAAAAAAGACTTCTCGCCACCCCCCCATCGATTGACCTGACGAGTTTCGCATGCCCGCACCCAAGCCGCCTGCCTTCGAAACCCTGAGCCTGCACGCCGGCCAGCGCCCCGATCCCGCGACCGGCGCGCGCGCGGTTCCGATCTATCAGACCACGTCCTACGTGTTCCAGGACGCCGACCACGCCGCAGCGCTGTTCAACCTCGAGCGCGCCGGCCACATCTACACCCGCATCTCGAACCCGACGACATCAGTGCTGGAGGAACGGATCGCCGCGCTTGAATGCGGCGTCGGCGCGATCTGCACCGCAAGCGGCATGGCCGCGATGCACCTGGCGATCGCGACGCTGCTCAATGCCGGCGACCACATCGTCGCCTCCGCCTCGCTCTATGGCGGCACCATCAATTTGCTGGCGCACACGTTGCCGCGGTTCGGCATCACCACGACCTTCGTGAAGCCGCGTGCGCTCGACGAATTCCGTGCCGCGATCAAGCCGAACACCCGCCTCGTGATCGGCGAGACCATCGGAAATCCCGGGCTCGAGGTGCTCGATATCCCCGCGGTGGCTGGAATCGCGCATGATGCAAAGATTCCGCTGCTGATCGACAACACCTTTGCGACGCCCTATCTCAGCCAGCCGATCGAGCTCGGCGCCGACATCACGATGAACTCGGCGACCAAGTGGATGGGCGGCCACGGCATCGCGATCGGCGGCGTCATCGTCGACGGCGGGCGGTTCGACTGGCGCGCCTCCGGCAAATTCCCGCAGCTCACCGAGCCGTATGCCGGCTATCACGGCATCGTCTTCGACGAGCAGTTCGGCAAGGCCGCCTTCATCATGCGCGCCCGCACCGAGGGGCTGCGCGATTTCGGCGCCTGCCTGTCGCCGACCAATGCCTTCCAGCTGCTGCAGGGCATCGAGACGCTCGGCGTCCGCATGGACCGCCACGTCAGCAACACCCGTGCGGTGCTGGACGCCCTCGCCGCAAACAAGGCGGTCGACTGGGTGCTGCATCCCTCGCTGGAGACGCATCCGGATTACGCGCTGGCCAAGAAGCTGCTGCCGCGCGGCGCCGGCTCGATCGTCAGCTTCGGCATCAAGGGCGGCCGCGCCGCCGGCAAGAAGTTCATCGAGTCGTTGAAGCTGATCAGCCATCTCGCCAATGTCGGCGATGCCAAGACGCTGGTGATCCATCCCGCCAGCACCACGCATCAGCAGATGGATGCCGAGCAGCTCAAGGCCGCCGGCATCGGCGAGGAGCTGGTGCGGCTCTCGGTCGGCATCGAAGCCGCTGAGGATATCATCGACGATCTCGGCCAGGCGCTGCGCGCCTCGCAAAGGACCTAGGGCCATGCAGCTTTCCGTCAACGGGTTGGACACCTTCATCGCGACCGGCGGCAGGCCGTTCGACCCGTCGTTGCCGGCGGTGGTGATGATCCACGGCGCCGGCTTCGATTCCTCGACCTGGGCGCTGCACAGCCGCTGGTTCGCGCATCACGGATTCTCTGTGCTGGCGCCGGACCTGCCCGGTCATGGCCGCTCCGCCGGCAAGCCGCTGCCGACCATCGCCGAGATGGCCGACTGGATCGCGGCGCTGATCACGGCGGCCGGCGCATCGAAGGCCCGGCTGATCGGCCATTCGATGGGCTCGCTGATCGCGATCGAGACCTCGGCGCGGCATCCCGACAAGGTCTCCGGCCTCGCGCTGATCGGCACCGCGGCGACCATGACGGTCGGCCCCGATCTCTTGAAGGCCGCCGAAGCCAATGATGTCGCGGCGATCGACATGGTCTCGATCTGGGGCCTCGGCTTCAAGGCCGAACTCGGCGGCAGCCTCGCGCCCGGCCTGTGGATGCACCAGGGCGCGCAACGGGTGCTGCAGGAGGCGAAGCCCGGCGTGCTGTACAACGACCTCAACGCCTGCAACGCCTATCAGAACGCCCTGACCGCAGCCGCCGCGGTCAAGGTGCCCGCGACCTTCATCCTCGGCGAGCGCGACATGATGACCCCCGCCAAGGCCGGCAAGGCGCTCGCCGCCGCGACACCGAATGCCCGCACCGTGGTGCTGCCCGGCGCCGGCCACATGATGATGGTCGAGCAGCCCGACGAGCTGCTCGCAGCGCTGCGGTAGCGGAGCCGCGGGCTCCTCTCCCTTTCCTCGTCGGAGAAGGTCGCGCGGACACAAGTCCGCGCCGGATGACCGCCGCCAAAATATCGAAAACAACCCCATGCAAAGTAGCAGGGCAGCCGCTGGCCCTCGGACAAGCGACTTGACACGTCGGGCAACTCAGCGATATCTTCTATTATTCCGAAATTGCGCAACGCTCCCAGTGCCCCTTGGGCATTTCAAGCCGATCGGCAGCCTCCTCAAGTGCCCGGAGCCGCCAATCTTTCAGGAAATCCGACTCGCCATCAGGAGCAAGGCAGCGAAGCAACCGATCGGTACGAGATGGGAAAACTCCCGATGTCGCAGGACGGTCAAAGCTGCCGCGGCGAGAATGACGGCGCAGAGGATCAAGCCTGCTGCACGGGTTGCCGGTAGTGTGACCAGGATTGCGGCCGATATCTCCAATCCGCCGGTGACCCGGCACCACCACGCGGGATACCCCCATCGAACAAAGTTGCTCCGCGTCGTCGACGTCGCGATCGCATTGAACAGACCTGCACTGGCGAAAGCAGCGGCAAGCAGCCTGATGAATATCGTGTGCATGACCTAAGCGACCGCCAACGCATAAGCGCGCAACTCGTCGATGATCGATCGCCGCGAAGGATTCCAGCCGAGTTCGCGCTTGGCCTTCTCGCCCGAGATGATCTGATCGGAGGCGATCGCATCGGCGAAACCCGAGAGGACCTTGCGCGCCTCTTCGAGCGGCCATGCCGCTACTCGGCCCCCGGCACCGCCCAACTCGCTCGCTGCGCGTGCGATCTCGATGAGCCGCGGCGCCGAACCGTGCGCGCCATTGAAGACGGATCCCGCCGGTGCCCGCTCGAGCGCGAGCGCATAGAGATCGGCCAGATCGTCGGCATGCACGGTCGACCAGCGATTTTGACCGTCACCGACATGAAGCGCCGCACCATGTTCCTTGGCCGCTGCGACCATCATCATCGCGGCGCCACCCCAGTTGCCATATACCCAGGCAGGCCGGATAACGACCGGATGGACGCCCCCGGCTTCGGCCGCGAGGATCTCGCGTTCCAGGGCCTGGCGCCAGCGGACCATCTCGACCGGGTTCAGTGGAGTGCGCTCGGTGACTGACGTGTCACCCGTGGAGCCGTAGACCAAGCTGCCACTGGTATAGATGAAGCGCTTACCCGTTCCGCGCTGCGCTTCGAGGATCGCGCGCGTCGCAATCTCATCGAGAGACGCAGCGTTCTGATCGTTGGGCGAAGCGGCATGGACGACGGCGTCCACGCCCCGCACCGCCGAGGCCAAGCTCACCGGGTCGGCAAGCTCACCTATCTTCGCCACGAAACCTCGGTCGAGCAGCTTGGTCGCGCTCGCTTCCGACCGGGCGAGTCCCACGACTTCATGGCCTCCCTCTTTCAATCGGTGCGCTACCGCACCGCCGATCAAGCCAGTCGCGCCTGTTACCAAAACTCGCATGTCGATCACCCTTCAATTTCGGTGAATCCAACAAAGCGGAACGGCGATGCGGATGGAAATCGCGAGTTCTGATGTGGCGCTATCGATGGCGCCGATGGCGTCAAGCCGAGGCGGCGATTTTGGTGATAATGCCGCGCAGCCAGGCAATAGCCCCATGCGTATCCGCCCGCCGGTGCCACATCAGGTGGAGTGGCCAGGTGGGCAGTTCGAGCGGCGGATCATAAATCGCTATGCCTGCTCCGGTACCAGCGAACCTTCGTGCGACCCGGGAGGCCAGCGTCGCGACGAGGTCGGTCCCGGCGATCACGAAAGGGGCGGCCAGGAATTGTGGCAGGCTCAGCACGATGCGCCGTTCGAGGCCGAGATCGGCAAGCCTCAGATCGACGATCCCGGAGCGGTCGCCTTCCGGAGAGACCAGAAGATGCGGCGCCGCTGCGAAAGCCTTGAGGCTTGGACCATCCGCGAACGCCGGGTGTCCCTCCCGCACGACGCAGGCGAAACTCTCAAAAAAGAGCGGGCTGCTGATGATGCGCGCCGACGTCTCGACGGGGAAACCGATCGCGAGATTCGCCTCGCCGCTGTCGAGCAGCGTGATAGCTTCTTCTCGTCCGAACATCCCGCAGACCCGCACGTTGATGTGCGGGGCGTCGATGCTGAGGAGGGCCATGAGCGGCGGCAACAGGACGAACGCCGCATAGTCGCTCATCGCGAGCGTGACGGTATTGTCGGCCGTCGCGGGATCGAAGCTATCGGCCTGTAGCGCGCTCCGGAGAAGCCGGAGCGCATCCGAGACGGGACCAGCAAGGTCATGGGCGCGGGGCGTTGGCTGCATGCCTGAAGGCGTTCGCACGAAGAGCTCGTCCCCAAGAAGCTCTCGCAAGCGCGTGAGCGCTCCGCTCATCGCCGACTGGCTGAGGCCGATCCGCGATCCGGCGCGCGTCACGTGGCGCTCCGCGTACAGCGCATCAAAGGCCTTCATCAAGTTGAGGTCGAAGCCGGCTATATCCATGTGGCCGACCATAAGGGAATGCGCCGAACGGGGATAGCGGCCGTACGTCAAGCGCACGCCGCTCGAGGGCCCCCCGGTTGGGCTGGACCCGATCCGTCGAGGATGGCGTTACGGCAAGTCATCCACCGCTTGGCAATCCGCGCTCACCCACAAGCGGACGCCGCTTAGGAGGCGGGTCTTTTCAAAAGGCATTCCACTCAGATTAGAGACGACACGGCTACCCTTCTCCCCTTGTGGGAGAAGGTGGCGCGAAGCGCCGGATGAGGGGTTCTGTCGACATATGAGATCGTGGAGAGAAACCCTCACCCCGCTTCGCTGCGCGAAGCGACCCTCTCCCACAAGGGGAGAGGGTGCAGCTCGCACGCGGAAAGGATAATCCTCACTGCTTCGCGGGCTTCCGCCCGATCGGATGAATGTCGATCGCGCGCAGGCGGCCGAGGCGGAGCACGTCCATCGACAGGGTCCGGTCGATCCGGCTGTGATCGAGCGCGCGGATCAGGTCGTCGACACCGTTGATCTCGATGCCGTCGAGCCCGATCACGACATCGCCCGGCAGCAGCGCCGCGCGCGCGGCCGGGCTGTCCGGCTCGATCTGCATCAGGAGCGCGCCCATCTTGTTCTCGACCCCGGCCAGCACCGCGTGCCGCCGCGGCACCGGCGCGGTCTGCCCGGCGACGCCGATATAGGCGCGGCGGACATAGCCGTGGCGGATGATCTCCGACAGCACGAACTGCGCGGTGTTGCTGGCGACCGCAAAGCAGATGCCCTGCGCGCCGTTGATGATCGCGGTGTTGATGCCGATCACCTCGCCCTTCGACGACACCAGCGGCCCGCCGGAATTGCCGGGATTGAGCGCGGCGTCGGTCTGGATCACGTCCTCGATGGTCCGCCCGCTGACCGAGCGGATCGAGCGTCCGAGCGCCGAGACCACGCCGGCGGTGACCGTCGATTCGAAGCCGAGCGGATTGCCGATCGCGACCACGAGCTGGCCGCGCCGCAGCGTCTTGGAGTTGCCGAGCGACGCGTAAGGCAGATCGCGCGCGCCATCGGCCCGCAGCAAGGCGAGGTCGGTGTCGGGATCGACACCGAGCACATGGGCGTCGGTGACGAAGCCCTCGGTGTCGCGCAGGCGAATCTCCTTCGACGATCCGACCACGTGGCTGTTGGTCAGCACGAAGCCGTCGGGCGAGATCACGATGCCCGAGCCGAGGCCGCCGCGCTCGCGCGCATTGCGCACTCTCGGCCCGGTTTCGACCCGAACCACGGCGGGGCCGACGCGGTCGGTGACGTCGATCACCGCATTGGAATAGGCATCCAGCAAAGCCCGGTCGTTATCCCGGGCAGCATCGGCCGTTCGCGGTGACGGCGTGTCACCGGCGGTATCTGAGGTAATATCCAGCATGGCGAGAGTCCTTTGGTCTCCTCAGATGGTGACCGGCTCCCCGCGCCGCAAGTGGTTACGCTTCCGCGCAGCCCTGCCCGACTGGTTAGGGCGCCCGCCGCAACACCCCGCCGCGCTCCCGGACCGGATCGAGCAGCGACCAGTCGCCCTCCGGCAGCACATGACCTTTGGGAAACGGCGCGCGCAGCTCGAGGCCGAGCGAGCGCAGCACGCGGTCGTCGCGGTAGTAGCATTGCAGCACCACGCGGACGAGCGTTGCCGCGGCCGCGCCGCCACGGCTACGAAACTCCTGCGCCACCGCATCGCGCCCGGCATCGGCGAGCTCGGCGAGCGGCTTGCCCGCAAGATCAGCCAGATGATCCAGCGCTTGCGCGACCAGCGCGGTGTCGCGGCCAAGCGTTGCCAGCATGTCGGCCTGGATCGCGGCATCGTCCGCCCCCGGCACCTTGTACTCGTCGCTTTCGGGAACGATCATCGCGGCGACGGTGCGCAGATCGGCGCGCTGGGCTGCAGTCAGTTGATTGCTATCAGACATGTCGGTCTCTGGCGGTCTCAGTCGAACAGATTGGCGAGGCGCTGCTTCATCTGGTCGGCGATGTAGAGCGCAAGGGCCTGGATGGTGGAGGTCGGGTTCACCCCGCCCGAGGTGACGAAGATGCTGCCGTCGACGATGAAGAGGTTCTTCACGTCGTGCGAGCGGCCCCATTCGTTGACCACGGAGCGCGCCGGATCGGTGCCCATCCGCGCGGTGCCGAGCAGATGCCAGCCGCCCCACGGGATCGGATCGTTGATGCAGATGTCGGTGGCGTCGGCGGCCTCGAGGATCTCCCGGCCGCGCGCCAGCCCGTGATCCATCATCTTCCGGCTGTTCGCGCTGATCGTGTAATCGATCTTCGGCGCGGGGATGCCGTGGCTGTCCTTCAGCACGGGATCGAGCGTGACGCGATTGTGCTCCTCCGGCAAATCCTCGCAGATCGCGGATACCGCGAGACGATGGCCGTTGAGCTTGCGGAACACGCGGTGATGATCCTTGCCCCAGGGCAGGATGCCCTTCTGCTCGCTCGCGACCGCCTCGAACACCGGCCCGGCGCCGCGGCCGAACTGGATGCCGTAGCCGCGGACGAAGCCGCGCGACAGATCGGTGTCGTAGAACTCCTTGCTCCACAGGCAGGTCGGCGGGGCGCGGTTGCTGTCGGTCGGCTCCTTCACAAAGCCGTAAATCTGCGCGTAGGGGTGGAACATCAGGTTCTTGCCGACCAGGCCGGATGAGTTGGCGAGGCCATTCGGGAATTTGCCCGACGCCGAATTGAGCAGCAGCCGCGGCGTGCCGACACCGTTGCAGGCGATGATGACGACTTCGGCCGGCTGAAACTGCTCGACACCTTCCTTGTCGTAATAGACGACGCCGGCGGCCATGCCGTGCTCGTTGGTCAGGATCTCGCGCACCCGGCAATGGGTCTTCAGCTCGACCCCGGCGCGGACCGCGTGCGGCCAGTAGGTGATGTCGGTCGAGGCCTTGGCACCCTGCGCGCAGGCCGGCGTGCAGTGGCCGAGATTGATGCAGCGCGCCCTGCCCTCGTAATCCATCGTCGCCACCGTCGTGTCCGACGGCCACCAGTGCCAGCCGAGCTTGTTCATGGCGTTGCCGATCAGCGGGCCGGATAGCCCGAGCGGCTGCTGCGGCATCGGCGGGTGGCTCAGCGGCGACAGCGGATCGCCCGACAGGCCGGAGACGCCCATCATCCGATCGTTCTCCTCGAAGAACGGGGTGAGCGCGTCGTAATCGATCGGCCAGTCATCGGCGACGCCGTCGAGCGTCTTCACCTTGAAGTCGGACGGATGCAGCCGCGGCCAGTGCGCGGTGTACATCACCGTCGAGCCGCCGACGGCGTTGAAGTTGACGACCTTGATCGGCGAATTGTCGTCGTTGATCGGGTAGTCCTCAGGCCGGCGGCGGACGTTCGGGCTCGACGACCACTCGCCGTAGAACTTCGCCTCCCAGTCGCGCCCGGTGCTCGGATATTCGGCCGGATTCATCCAGCCGCCCTGATCGAGGCAGAGGATATGCATCTTGGTATCGGCGAGGCTCCAGGCCACCGCAGCGCCGGACGCGCCGGCGCCGATGATCAGGACGTCAACGGGATCGTTCATTCCGATTCCTTGTTCTTGATGATCCCGTCATTCCGGGGCGATGCGCAGCATCGAACCCGGAATCTCGAGATTCCGGGTCTGGTCCTTCGGACCATCCCGGAATGACAAATCACACCTTCAATTCACGATTCTCACCGGCAAGCTTCGTATACCGCGGATGAAATTGGAATAGAGCCTTTGCGGCGGGCCCATCATCTCAAAACGCAGATCGCGCGCCAGGACCTCCTCCCAGAGGATGCGCAGCTGCTGCTCGGCGAGGCGGTCGCCGACGCAGCGGTGGACGCCGGCGCCGAAGGCGAGATGCTGACGCGGCCTGGCGCGGTCGATGATGAATTCGTCGGCGCGCTCGATCTTGTCCTCGTCGCGGTTGCCGGAGATGTACCACATCACGACCTTGTCGCCCTTGCTGATCCGGCGGCCGGCGAGCTCGACATCGTTGCGTGCGGTGCGGCGCATGTGCAGCACCGGCGTGTGGTAGCGGATGGTCTCGGAGACCAGGTTCGGGATCAGCTCCGGCCTCGCGCGGACCAGCTCGAACTGCTCCGGGTTCTCGCACAGCGCCATCAGCCCGGCCGACATCGAGTTGCGCGTGGTATCGTTGCCGCCGACGATCAGCAGCCCGATCGTGCCGATGAACTCGCGCGGCTCCAGATTCCGCGTCGCGTCCGAATGCGCCAGCATCGAGATCAAATCGAAAGTCGGCGGCGCACCGATCCGCGCGTCCCATAGCTTCCGGAAATATTCTCCCATCTTGACCAGCTCGGCGGTGCGTTCAGCCTCCGAATGCACCACCGCGTCGGGGGATTCGACGTTGGCGATCGCGACATCCGACCACCAGGTCAGCTTGGCGCGGTCTTCAGAGGGAAAATCGAACAGCGTCGCCAGCATCATGTTGGTGAGGTCGACCGAGACCCGCTCGGCCCAGTCGAAGGTCTCGTTGCGCGGCAACGCGTCGAGCACGGCTGAGGTGCGCTTGCGGATCAGGGTGTCGAAATTGGCGAGGTTCGACGGCGCCACGATCGGCGCCACGGTGCGACGCTGCGCGGTGTGGCCGGGCGGATCCATGCGGATGAAGCTCGGCCGCTCCTGCCCCTTCGGCTGGTCCGCGACCTGGATACCGCCAAGCTCGGAGGCCGACGAATAGTTCTGGTGATCGAGCTCAACCGCGAAGATGTCGTCGTAGCGCGTCACCGACCAGTACGGGCCGTAGGCCGACGCCTCGCAATAATGCACGGGATCGTCGCGGCGGAGCTGCGCGAACAGCGGCCGCCAGGTGTCGTCCTGATAGAGCCGGGGATTGCTGACGTCCATAGACGTCGGCCTGCGCAGCGCCTCTCCCATCGCGTCACTCCCGCTGGTTCCGTCGCCGCTTGGCGGGCGATCGTTGTGTCGGGCCGACGATAGAGGAAATCCCGCGGCCGAGTAAAGCCGCGGGGCGGACAGTCCGCCGCGCGGAATGCGCGCAACCCGACGCACCCGGCAAATCCCGATAGCTGCCCCGCTGTTCGATGTTTGTCGGCAGCAGGAAGACCGGTTAGCCTTGCCGGCAATCAATCCATCAGGGAGCAACGACAGGTGGCCGAATTGCGCCAGGACAACACCGCCCAGACGGCTGCGCTGGACTACGACGTCATCATCATCGGCGCCGGCCTGTCCGGCATGTACCAGCTTTACCGGCTGCGCGAGCTTGGCCTTAGCGCGCGCGTGTTCGAGGCCGGCACTGGCGTCGGCGGCACCTGGTACTGGAACCGCTATCCCGGCGCACGTTTCGATTCCGAGAGCTATTCCTACGGCTATTCGTTCTCGAAGGAGCTGCTCGAGGAATGGGAATGGTCGGAGCATTTCGCCGGCCAGCCCGAGACCTTGCGCTACTGCAACTATGTCGCCGACAAGTTCGACCTGCGCCGCGACATCCAGTTCGAGAGTCGCGTCACCTCAGCGATCTACCAGGACGACACGCGAAGCTGGCGGATCACGCTGGAGAACGGCGCGCAGCACTCCTGCCGCTTCCTGATCACCGCGATCGGTCCGTTGTCGACGCCGACCCTGCCGCGCATCGAGGGCCGCGACGATTTCAGGGGCCAATCGTTTCACACCGCGCGCTGGCCGAAGCAGAAGGTGGATTTCATCGGCAAGCGTGTCGCCGTGATCGGCACCGGCGCGACCGGCATCCAGACCATCCAGACCATCGCCGGCGAGGTCGGGCACCTCACCGTGTTCCAGCGCACCGCCAACTGGGCGGCGCCGCTGCACAACGGCAAGATCGACGCCGAGACGCAAGCCAGGATCAAGGCCGGCTATCCCGAGATCTTCGCGCGTTGCAAGGAGACGTTCGCCTGCTTCGTGCATACGCCCGATCCGCGCGGCGCGTTCGAGGTGAGCGAGGAGGAGCGCGAGGCGTTCTACGAGAAGCTCTATGGCGAGCGAGGGTTCGGCATCTGGCAGGGCAACTTCAAGGACATCCTGATCGACCGCGCGGCGAATGCCACGATCAGCGATTTCGTCGCGCGCAAGATCCGCGAGCGCGTGAAGAACCAGGCGGTCGCGGAGATGCTGATCCCGAAGAACCACGGCTTCGGCACGCGGCGGTTGCCGCTCGAGACCTTCTATTACGAGGTCTACAACCGCGACAATGTCGAGCTCGTCGATATCAAGGAGACGCCGATCGAGCGGATCACGCCCGAGGGCATCCGGACGACCGACAAGGACTACGCCTTCGACATCATCATCTACGCCACCGGCTTCGATGCCATCACCGGCAGCTTCGACAAGATCGATTTCCGCGGCGCGCACGGTGCGCGGCTGAAGGAGAAGTGGACGCACGGCCCGGAGACCTATCTCGGGCTGATGGTCGACGGCTTCCCCAACATGATGATGCTGATGGGCCCGCACACCGCGCTCGGCAACATCCCGCGCAGCATCGAATACAGCGTGGACTGGGTCACCGGGCTGATCCGCTTCGCGAAAGCGAAAGGCCTGACCTTCCTCGACGCCACGCCTGAAGGCACCGCCGACTGGACCGAGCATGTCAAGGCGCTCGGCACAGGCCTGCTCTCCAACGAGGTCGATTCCTGGATGACCGGCATCAACCGCAACGTCGAGGGCAAGCAAACCCGCATCGTCGCCCGCTACAGCGGCAGCGCGCCGGCGTATCGCGCGCGATGCGACGAGGTGGCGGCGGGGGGATATGCGGAGTTGAGGTTGGGGTAACTCTCTCAATGACGCGAGACGCCCGCCCACCCGCCGCCGTCGTCCCGGCGAAAGCCGGGACCCATAACCACAGGGTTGGGTTGTTGAAGGAGGCTATGGCCCCAGCACCGTGCAACAATGACCATCGGTGGTTATGGGTCCCGGCCTTCGCCGGGACGACACCGAGTTTGATGCACGATCTAACTCACCCTATGCCACCCTACCACGCATCGATGCAAGGCCGCTTGCGGTGGGTCCGCGGCTCGGGCTTCGGCACCGAGCGGAGGCCGGCCATGATCCAGTGCCGGGTGTCGGCGGGATCGATCACCTCGTCGATCTCGAGCACCGAGGCGATCGAGACCGCTTTGCCGTTGGCGTAGAGCTCGGCGACCTTGGTCTGGAAATACTTCTCGCGCTCGACCGGATCCTCGATCGCCTCCATCTCCTTGCGGAAGCCGAGCCGGACATAGCCTTCGAGACCCATGCCGCCGAACTCGCCGGTCGGCCACGCCACCGTGAAGAACGAGGCGTGGAAGCCGCCGCCGATCATCGACTGCGCGCCGAGACCGTAGCCCTTGCGCAGCACGACGCCGAACAGCGGCACCGTGATGCTCGCGCCGGTGACGAACATCCGCGCGACGTGGCGCACGATCGCGGTCTTCTCGGCCTCGGGCCCGACCATGAAGCCCGGCGTGTCGCAGAGCGAGACGATCGGGATGTCGAAGGCATCGCACAGCTGCATGAAGCGCGCGGCCTTGTCGCCGGCAGGTGCGTCGATCGCGCCGCCGAGATGCTTTGGATTGTTGGCGATCAGGCCGAACGGCTTTCCCTCGATGCGGATGAAGGCCGTGATCATGCCGACGCCGAAATCGCGCCGGATCTCCAGCACCGAGCCCTGGTCGGCGATCAGGTCGATGACGTTGCGGATATCGTAGACCCGCAGGCGATTCTCCGGGATCGCACGGCGCAGCAGCCGCTGGTCCGGCGCCTTCCAGTCCTGCACCGCGCCCTGGAAGTAGGACAGATATTTCTGCGCGACCGTGGTCGCCTCGGCCTCGTCCTCGACCAGGATGTCGATCACGCCGTTCGGCGACTGGAACGAGACCGGGCCGACCTCGGCCGGATGGTAGACGCCGAGCCCGCCGCCCTCGATCATCGCCGGACCGCCCATGCCGATCGACGCATTCCTGGTGGCGATGATGACGTCGCAAACGCCGAGCATCGCGGCATTGCCGGCGAAGCAATAGCCGGAGACCACGCCGACCACGGGCACCAGCCCAGAGAGTTTTGCGAACTGCACGAAGGACGGGCCGTCGAGGCCGGTCATGCCGAGCCGGTCAGTATCGCCGGGACGCCCGCCGCCGCCCTCGGCGTAAAACACCAGCGGCATGCGCCACTGCTCGGCGAGGCCGAGCATGCGGTCGATCTTCTTGTGGTTCATATGGCCCTGGGTGCCGGCGAGCACGGTATAGTCGTAGGAGATCACCATGCAGCGCGCGCCGTCGGCGCCGAAATCCCTGGCGTTGACGGTGGCGACGCCTGATATCAGGCCGTCGGCCGGCGTGTTCTTGATGAGATCCTCGACCTTGCGGCGGCGGCGCTGTGCCGCGATCGCCAGCGAGCCATATTCGACGAACGAGCCCTCATCGACCAGCTGCGCGATATTCTCGCGCGCGGTGCGCTGATTGGTCTTGCGGCGGCGCTCGACCGAGGCCGGACGATTCTCGTCCAGCGTGATCGCCTTGCGCGCGATCAGCTCGGCGAGATCAGGGCGGATGTGATCGAGGTCGATCGCGGCTTCTTCCGCCGCGTGATGGCCGTCGACCTCGGCAGGCTCAAAGAACAGGATCGGCTCGCCATGCATCAGGGTGATGCCGATGCCGCCCGCGATCCTGGTCACCCGGCCGCCATGCGGCGCCGTGACCAGATGCTCCATCTTCATCGATTCCAGCACCGCGATCTGCTGGCCGGGACGGACCAGATCACCCTCCGCGACCTCGATCGCCACGATGGTGCCCTGCAGCGGCGCGGGCACCGGGAGCGATCCCCCGGGCGGCGCCTCAGTCGCGACGGTCTTTGTCGCAGCCGCCTCGCTCACTTCGATCAATGGTGCGGCAAGATCCTGCGCCGCGCCGACCAGCGCCGCGACATGGGTATCGATGAAGTTGGTGCTGATCTTGTTCCTCCCAAAACTCTGATGCGCCAGGATCGCGCCGAGGAACGGGATGTTGGTGGCGACGCCGCCGATGCGGAATTCGCGCAAGGCGCGCGATACCTTGTGCACCACGTCGGTCCATTTTGGGCTCGGCGAATGCACGATGACTTTTGCCAGCAGCGAGTCGAACGCGGCAGAGGTCCGGTAGCCGGAATAGCCGAACGTATCGACGCGAACGCCGGGGCCGGACGGCAAGTCGAACACACTGAGCGTGCCGCCGGTCGGTTTCGTGATGCCCTTCTCGTCCATCACCTCCATGTTGACGCGAAGCTGCATCGCATAGCCGCGCGGCAGCGGCACGGTGGCCTGCGCCAGCCCAAGCGAAGCGAGCGTGGCGCCGGCCGCGACCGCGAGCTGCGAACGCACGAGGTCGACGCCAAGCACCTCCTCGGTAACGGTGTGCTCGACCTGGAGCCGCGGATTGGCCTCGATGAAAGCGAACGCCCCCTCGCTCTCCCCGGCTTCGTCATCGACCAGGAATTCGAAGGTGCCGAGATTGTCGTAGCGCGCGGCGGTCGCGAGCTGCTTCGCCGCCTCGATGATGCGCGCGCGCATTCCCTCACTCAGCGACGGGCTCGGCGCCACCTCGATGAGCTTCTGGTTGCGGCGCTGGATGGTGCATTCGCGTTCCCAGAGATGGCTGATGACGCCGTGACGGTCACCGATGATCTGCACCTCGATATGGCGGGCCTTGCGGATCAGCCGTTCGACATAGACGGCATCGCTGCCGAACGCCGCCTTGGCCTCCGACTGGCAGCGCGCATAGGCCTCGTCGAGCTTGGCGGCATCCTCGACCACCCGCATGCCGCGCCCGCCGCCGCCGGCGATCGCCTTGATCATCACGGCGGCGCCGGCGCCGAGCGAGGCGAAGAACGCCTTTGCCTCGTCGAGACCGGTCGCGCCCGAAGTGCCGGCAATGATCGGGACGCCGCATTTCTTCGCCAGCGCCTTTGCCTTGGCCTTGTCGCCGAACAGATCGAGCGCCTCCGGCGACGGGCCGACGAAGGTGATCCTTTCCTCGGCACAGCGCCGCGCGAGCTGCGTGTTCTCGCTGAGGAAGCCGTAGCCCGGATGCAGCGCATCGCAACCCGTGGCCTTGGCCGCCGCGATGACGGCCTCGATGTCGAGATAGGCCCGCGCCCCGCGGCCTGGAATCTCGTGGCTCGCGTCGGCGGATCGGACATGCAGCGAGGCGGCATCGTCGGCGGGATAGATCGCGACGGTCGCGATGCCGCTGTCGGCAGCGGCACGGGCAATCCGGATCGCGATCTCACCGCGGTTGGCAATCAGCAATTTCTTGAACGACATGACATCTTCACCAAAGATCAGCGATCCTTCATGGTCGGATCGAGCACGACACGCAAGGATTCTCCGAGCGCATTGAACGCCAGGGAGACGACGAGAATGGCAAGGCCCGGCGCATACATCTGCTCGGGTGCGATTTCCATGTATTGATAGGCGCGCGCCAGCATGGCGCCCCAGCTCGGGTCCGGCGGCTGAATGCCGAGGCCGAGGAACGACAGGCTGGCCTCGGCCAGCAGCGCGGCGGCGAGCAAGAGCGTCACCTGCACGATGACCGGCTGCAGCGTGTTCGGCAGCACGTGGCGCCACAGCACATGCCAGGTCGGCGCGCCGAAGCCGCGTGAGGCGTCGACATAGAGCTCCTGCCGCACGATCAACGTGCGGGCGCGGACGATGCGCGCCAGCGCCGGGAACATCGTGATGCCGACCGCGATCATGCCGTTGGTCAGCCCGATGCCGAGCGCGCCGGTGACCGCGATCGCCAGCACGATGGCGGGGAACGACAGGAAGGTGTCGATGATGCGGCTGATGATGTCGTCGATCCAGCCGCCGAAATAGCCGGCGATGAGGCCGACCGGCAGCCCGATCAGGACCGCGACGCCGACCGCAAGCAGGCTGGCATAGACGGTGGCCGGCGCGCCGTAGATCAAACGCGAGAAGATATCGCGGCCGAGATCGTCGGTACCGAGCAGATGGGCCGGCCCCGGCGGCGCCAGCATGTTGTTGACGTCCTGCGCGGTCGGCGCATAGGGCGCGATCCAGGGCGCACCGATCGCGACGACGACGAGCACCACGAGCACCAGGATCGACAGCGCGGCGCGGAGATCGCCGGCGAGCCAGCGCGCAAATCGGCGCAGCCGCGTCGGCCTCGCCGGTGCCTTCAGGGGAGCAAGCGCCACCTCGGTCATTGCTCGATCCTCGGATCGACCGCAGCACACAGCAAATCGGTGACCAGGTTCACCGCGATCACAACCACCACCATGGTGAAGACGACGCCCTGCACGATCGGGAAATCGCGCTGGATCGCGCCGCGCACGATCAGGCTGCCGAGGCCGGGAATCGCGAACACCGCCTCGATCACCACGGTCGCCGCCAGCATGCGGTTGACCAACAGGCTGATGATGGTGAGCAGATTAACGCCGACATTCTTGAGGCCGTGCTGCCAGAGGATGCGGGACATCGACAGCCCCTTGGCGTGCAGGGTGCGGACATATTGCGACGACAGCACCTCCAGCAGCGCGCCGCGCAGCTGGCGCGCGACCTCGGCCATGCCGTAAGCCGCGATCGCAATGCCGGGCAGCAGCGCATGCCGGATCGCATCAAGCGGCGAGGCGCTGAAGGATTTTGCGCCGGTCGCCGGCAGCCAGTTCAGCTTCAGCGAGAATTCCGCCACCAGGATCATCGCGAGCCAGAAGCCGGGCACCGCGACACCGAGCGACGCCAACATGCTGATCAGCTTGTCGATCCAGCCGTTCGGCTTGATCGCGGCCATCACGCCCATCGGGATGCCCGTGACCAGCGCCAGCGCCAGCGCGATCACGACGATCAGGAGCGTGTTCGGAAACGCGCGGCCGATCGAGTCCGCGACCTTCTCGCCGGTGAGCAACGATTGCGAGAGATCGCCCTGCGCGACATGGCCGAGCCAGGCCCCGTATTGCACCAGGAACGGGCGGTCGAGGCCGTAGATCTTCCTGATCTCGGTGATCCGCGCGTCGGTCGCGTTGTCGCCCGCCAGTGTCACGGCGATGTCGCCGGGCACCAGCTTGAGCAGCGCGAACACCATGAAGGTCGCGAGCAGGATCACGGGCAGCGCCTGCACGAGGCGGCTGCCGACGACCTTGACTGGTGACCGTCGCGCCATCGCCTAACTCCCGAGCCAGACGTCGTCGTATTTCGGCTTGCCGAGCAGGTTCGGCCGATAGCCCTGCACCTTCTTGTTCATCGCGACCAGCTCGAACTGGAACGCGAGCGGCACCACGAAGGCATTTTCCATCACCAGCCGCTGCACGGTGGAGAACGCCTTGCGCCTGACCTCGATATCCTCAGACGCACGCGATTCCTTGATCGCGGTCTCGAGCTCGCCCGGCACCGGCGCGCGGCCGGCATTGTAGTACGCGTCCTTGGTGAACATCAGCGAGTAAGTCAGGCTCGGGTCGGGCCGCCCGGTCCAGGCCGAGAGCAGGCCGGCGCCCTTCTTCTCCGCGCCGAAGAAGGCCGCGGAAGCTTCCGCGATCGGGGCGTTGACGAACCGCACGCCGATGCCGGCCTTGCGCAGCTGCTCGATCAGGATCTCCTGACGCTGCACAGAATCCTGGTCCGGATAGCCGCCGAGCTCGATCTGGGTACCCTCCTTGAAGCCGGCCTCGGCGAGCAGCTTGCGCGCTCGGTCGGGATCATAGGGATAGAGCTTCGCGACCTCGGCATCATAGGCCCAATGCGCCTTCGGCAGATTCATGTAGGCGGGCTCCGCAAGACCTGCGAGCGCGGCCTTGACGAAGGACTCGCGATCGATCGCGAAGTTGAGCGCCTGGCGGACCTTGAGATTGTCGAACGGCGGCTTGGCCCAGTTGAGGAAGATCTGAAGCACGTAGAGCGTCGGGCCATGCACCACCTTGACGCTCGAGGCGCGCTCGATGATCACCTTCTGCCGCGGCGGCAGCTGGTAGATCAGATCGTTCTGCCCGGCCGTGACCGAGCGGGCGCCGGTGGTGAGCTCGGGAATGATCGAGATCTCGATGGCGTCGGGAAGCGGCCGCTCCGGCTTCCAGTATTTCTCGTTGCGCTTGACCACGATCTTCTCGCCGTCGGCCCAGCTGACGAACGAATAGGCGCCGGCGCCGACCGGCTTGCGCGTCACGACGCCACCCTCGGCCGCCTTCAGCGCCGTCGGCGACACCATCATGCCGGCGCGATCGGAGAGAATGCCGGGCAGCGCGGTATCGGGTGTCTTCAGCTTCAACGTCACCTGCTGCGGGCCAGTGACCTCGACCGCGGCGACCGAGAGCAAATCGGCCTTGATGTTCGACTTCGCATCGCTGCGGTTGCGCTCGAGATTGAACTTGACGGCTTCCGCATCGAGCGGCGTGCCGTCATGGAAGGTGACGCCGGCGCGAATGTTGAGCACCAGCGTGGTGGGATCGGTGAACTTCCAGCTTTCGGCAAGGCCGGGCCTCGGCTTCAGCGTGTCGAATTCCCATTCGGTCAGCGTGTCGTACATCGTGAACAGGAAGGCGTGGTCGGAGCCGGCGCCGCCGGTCGCGGGATCGAGGCTCGACGGGTTGGCCGGCGCCGAGATGCGCAGGGTGCCGCCCTTCTTCGGCGCGCCTTCCGCAAACGCACGGCCGCCGAGTGTGGTGCTGGCGAGTGCGCCCGAGATCAGCGCCATAACCTCGCGTCGTGTCGTCATCGTCATGGCAGGTCCTCCATTATCCCAGGGCGTCAATTTGAATCGGCTTAGCGGCAGACTGGCTGCACCTCTCCCGCTTGCGGGGGAGGTCGGATCGCATCATAGATGCGATCCGGGTGGGGGCTCTCTCCACGATGTAACTCGTGGAGAGAGCCCTCCCCCGCAAGCGGGAGAGGGAGTGCAGTTCCTTCGGGGTCGCTATTCGAACTGATCTCATCGCGCGCTAACTCGGCGAAAAATTGGGGCGGTCGGCGAAATGGCAGGCCACCCAGTGATCGGGCTTCAGCTCGCGCCACTCCGGCACGCGGTCGGTGCAGAGCGGCTGCGCGTGCGGGCAGCGGGTGCGGAAGCGGCAGCCCGAGGGTGGATCGATCGGGCTCGGCACCTCGCCCTGCAAGACGATGCGGCTCTCCTGCCGCATCGTGGACGGCAACGGCCGCGGCTCGGCCGACAGCAGCGCGATCGTGTAGGGATGCAGCGGCCGCTCGGCGACCTCCTCGGTCGGCCCGAGCTCGACGAACTGGCCGAGATACATCACCGCAACGCGCTCGCTGATATGCGAAACTACCGCGAGATCGTGGGTGATGAAGACATAGGTCAGTCCGAGATCGCGCTGCAGATCGGCAAACAGATTGAGCACGTCGCCGCGAATCGACATGTCGAGCGCGGCCACCACCTCGTCGCAGACGATCAGTTTGGGTTTGAGCGTCAGCGCGCGGGCGATCACGACGCGCTGCTTCTGGCCGCCGGACAGCTGATGCGGATAGCGCGCGCCGAACTCCTGCGGCAGGCCGACGCGCTCCAGCGCCTCCCGCGCCTGCCGCTCGCGCTCGGCACGGCTGCCGACGCGGGCGAGCTCCAGCGGCTCCAGCACCGAGGCCAGAATGGTCATGCGCGGATTCAGCGCGGCGTTCGGGTCCTGGAAGATGATCTGGTAGTCGCGGCGATGGTTTTGAAACTCCCGGCGTGGCAGTGCCGTTGGATCGATGCCGTCATGCAGGATGGCGCCGGCGCTGGGATTGAGCAGGAACACCAGCGCGCGGCCGATCGTGGTCTTGCCCGAGCCGGACTCCCCGATGATGCCGAAGGTCTCGCCGCGGCGGACGTCGAAATTGACACCGTCGACCGCCTTCACGGTGGCGCGGCGGTCCGAGGTCTGGAAGCGGACCTGGAGGTCGCGCACCGAGACGATGGCATCGCGGCGGGGCTCGGCACCGGCTGTGGTCATTGCGTCGCGACCTTTGCAGCAGCCGGCGCGCCGGGCGGATGCAGCGCACCCGGCAGATTGAGCTCGGCAAAGCGCCAGCAGCGCACTCTTCTGCCGCCGCCGGCGTCCTGCAGCTTCTGCTCGGCCTCGCAACCCTTGGCCGCATGCGCGCAGCGGGCCCGGAAGCGGCAGCCGTTCGGCATCTCCGCGATCGACGGCACCCGGCCCGAGATCGACGGCAACCGGCCGTGGCGCGGGCTCAAATGCGGCAGCGAGCGTAACAGTCCCGACGTGTAGGGATGCAGCGGCCGCACCAGCGCCTCGTCGACGGTGGCGTCCTCGATCACCTCGCCGGCATACATCGTGATCATCCGCGTGCAGGTCTCGGCGACGACGCCGAGATCGTGGGTGATCAGCATCAGCGCGGTCTTCGAGGTCTCGCTGATGTCGCGCAGCAGCTCGAGGATCTGCGCCTGCACGGTGACGTCGAGCGCAGTGGTCGGCTCGTCCGCGATCAGAAGCTGCGGACCGCAGATCAAACTCGCGGCGATCATCACGCGCTGGCGCATGCCGCCGGAGAGCTGGTGCGGATAGTCGTCGATCCGCCGCTCGGGCGAGGCGATGCCGACGCGGCGAAGCATCTCCAGCGTTTTGGCGCGCGCCTCCTCATGGGAAACGTCGGTATGGACGCGCAGCGTCTCGGCGATCTGGTGGCCGACGGTGAAGACCGGATCGAGCGCGCTCATCGGCTCCTGGAAGATCATCGCGATGCGCTTGCCCCGGATCGCGCGCATCTGCCGCGCGCTGCAGGAGGCGAGATCGACGCCGTCGAACAGGATCTTGCCGTCGAGGCCGGCAAAATTGCCCGGCAACAGCCGCAGGATCGACAGCCCGGTGATGGTCTTGCCGCAGCCGCTCTCGCCGACGATGCCGACGCGCTCGCCGGGCGCGATGTCGAAATCGATCCGTCGCGTCGCCTGCCAGACGCCCTGCGCGGTCTTGAAGCGGATACCGAGCCCGCGCACGGACAGCAGCGGCCGCGCGGCCTCGCGCGCGCCCTCCGCCCTGCGCTGTGCCGGCTGACCTGCCTCCATCAGCCCGCCGCCCGCTTCTTCTCTTTCACCAGCTGCTCCTCCATCAGCATCTCGGTGCCGATGATGCCCTCGCGGGTGAGCTCGTCGAGCTCGGCGTCGGAGAGCCCGAGCATGCCGCCAAGAATCGCGCGGTTATGCTCGCCGAGGGTCGGCGGCACCGAGCGAATCGCGAACGGCGCATCGCTGTCGCGAAACGGCATCGACGGCTGCGGATGTCGCCCGATGAACGCACGGTCGACCTGCTGGATGAAGCCGCGGGCGTGGAGCTGCGGATCCTCCAGGAGATCGATCGGCAGCCGCGCCACGCCGGAGGCAACGCCGGCAGATTGCAGCGCGGTCATCGCCGCATCGGCATCGCGAGCCGCGGTCCAGGCCGTGATCGCAGCCTCGATCTCGGCCTCGATGGCGCGGCGGCCCGCGGCGGTCTTGAGCGTCTCGTCCGCCGCCCAGTCCTCGCGGCCGAGCAGCCGCGCGAGCTTTGGCCACATCGCGTCGTCGGACACCGCGACGACGATCCAGTTGTCCTCTCCGGCGCAGCGAAAGCAGCCGTGCGGCACGAAATCGGGATGGCGGTTGCCGTATTTGGTCGGCGGCTTGCCACTGGTCGAATGCGCGACGATCCAGGGCGCGGCGAACGGCATCATGCATTCGATCTGCGCCAGATCGATGAACTGCCCCTGCCCCGTCAGTTTGGCGTGGATCAGCGCGGTCAGCACCGCGGCGGCGCCGTTGAGCCCGCCGACGGCGTCGCCGAACGCGGTATGGCTCATGACGGGCGGACCATCGGGATCGCCGACAACACTGGGCAGACCGGAGCCCTGCTCCAGGGTCGAGCCATAGGCGCGGCAGTCGCGATGCACGCTGCCGGCGCCGAACGCCGACATCGACATCATCACCAGCTTTGGATTGATCTTGCTCAGCACGTCGTAGCCGAGGCCGAGCTTGGGCAGCACCTCGACCGAATAATTGTCGACCACGAGGTCGGCATCGGCGAGCAGGCGCTTGGCCAATTCAAGCCCCCTCGGCCGGGTCAGATCGAGCGTGATGCCAAGCTTGTTGCGGTTCATGATGCAGTAGCGCACCGACTTCTCGTACATCTGCTCCAGCACATAGGCCGGACGGCGGTCGACGCCGCGCCACCAGTCCGGATACTGGGTCGCCTCGATCTTGATGACGTCGGCGCCGAGATCGGCGAGCGTGCGGGTGCAGATCGGCCCGGCCCAGCCCATCGAAAAGTCGACGACACGGATGCCCTCGAGCGGCAAGCGATCGGTTGCAGCGGGCTTGGGCACCGGCACGCGCGACGCAGCCTCGCGCGTCGCCTGCTGCTCGCCGAGATCGGGCACAAGGCCGCCGCGCAGCGGCGGCGTTGCGGTCAGCCGCTGCATCGTGCCGGCGGAAAAGCCGGTCTCGTCACCGATGGTGATCGGGACGATAGCGCCACGCGCACGCTTCTCCTCATCGGCGATGAGATCCGCTACCTCCGGCACCGGCACGATCGGAATCCTGCGCTTGAGCCCTTCCGCGAACCACTCCTGCGCGGTGCGCTGCTTCAGCTTCGGCAAGATCCTGGCTTCGATCTCGGCGACATGGCGCAGCCGGTCGACACCCATGACCAGCGTCGGATCGTCGCGCAACTCGTCGAGCCCCAGCATCTCGCAGAACGCGCGCCATTGCGCCGGGGTCACCGTGGTGACGCCGAGCCAGCCCTGCTTCGTCTCGTAGATTCCAACCGGAAAGGTCGGCCAGAACCGGTTGACGCCGATCCGCCGCATGATGTCGCCGCGCTGGAACGCCTCGAACATGATGTACTCGGTAACGGCGATAGAGGCCTCGAACAGGCTGAGATGGTTTGCGCGGCCGCGCCCGTCCTGCATGCGCCCGAGCACCGACGATGCGGCGGCGATGAAACCCCACAGCCCGCCCAGGATCCCGATCTGGAAATCCGGCGCATGCATCGGCGGCCCCTGCTCCGGACCGACCAGCTTCACCAGCCCGGTCAGCGCGCGGATCGTGGAGTCCGTCGCCGCGAAATTGGCGTAGGGACCGCGATCGCCGAACCAGGCGAGGTCGAGATGAATGAGGCCAGGATGATCCCGCTTGATCGCGTCGAGATCAATCTCGGGACAATCCGCCGCAGCGATACCGCGCCCGTCGAGCAGGATGTCGCAGCCGGTGATCAGCTCGCGCAGGCGCGAGACGTCGCGCTTGTCGAGGACGACACTCGATTTGTTGAAGTTGAGAAACGCGAACCACGCGCTCTGCCCTTTGGGCGTCAGCGGCGCAGCGCGGCGAAGCGGATCGCCGTCCGGCGGCTCGACCTTCTGCACATCGGCGCCGAAATCGGCAAACAGCCGCGCGCAATAGCCCGTCGCCGCAGCACTTCCGATCTCGACAATCCGCAGATGCGACAACGCGCCCATCACGCTTCCTCGCGACAAAATGACCAGCCGGTGACAGCGGCTGATTCAGTTTCTTGTTGGGTGAACTTGAAGCCGCGCGACGAGTGTGATGCAAGTGGAATTTTCTTCCGCTTGACGGAATTAGCGAGCATATGACCGAAGCTGCTGCTCAGCGCGAAGCGAAGATTGTGCAGCTAATTGCAGGTGAGCTGCGCTTCGAACCAGTGTTGCACTGAGTTCGACAATCGCGGCCATGCGCGCAAGACATGCGCGTATGAGGCAGCGCTCGCGCGGGTGATGCCGCGCAGTTCCTGCTCAATGGCGGGAAGGTCAACACCGAGGCACCGGCCGGCCCTGGCGACGGTGCGACCATCGACCACAAGCTCAGAGATCAGCGACGCATTGCCGCGTGCGAACAGCAGGTCGAGCGGATCCGCATCGAGAATCTGATCGCGCTCGAGGCGGTCGAGATCGATGCCGACGAAATCAGCCGGCGCACCGACCGCGAGCTCGCCCGTGCCCGGCGCGCCGGTGGCGCGGCGGCCGTTGCGGATCGCAAGCGCTAGAAATTCCCGCGGCGTCCAGTTGCGCTTGAAGCCGAGGCCGCCGTGCATCATCTGCACCAGCCGCATCTCGCGCAGCACGTCGTCATCCTCATCGAGCGCCAGGCCATCGACGCCGACGGCAATCCCGCAGCCGCAGCTATGCGCAGCCGCGATTGGCGCCAACCCGGACCGCAGGTGCAGGTTCGAGGAGAAATTGGTGACAATGCGCGCGCCCGACGCCGCGATCATCTCGAGCTCGTCGGGCCGAGCGTGGATACAATGCGCGAGCGTCAGCCGCTCCGAGAGGAAGCCGATGTCGCGGAGATAGCGGACGATGCCGCCTGGAAAATGCCGGTCGGCCCAGGCGCGCTGGTAGATCGTCTCGAGCAGATGCATGTGAATGCGGCGGCCGGTCTGCGCAGAGTTCTCCGCAACGGCCTCCAGCAGCGGCTTCGAGCACCACTGCACCCCGGCCGGCCCAAGCTGCACATCAATCTTCGGCCCGCCGATCGCCGCCGCGATGGCGTCGGTCAGCTCGATATACGCTTTTGGCGACATCGGGGCGCGCACGAAGAGATCCTCGATCATCTTGCGGTCGCCGGCCGGAAGGTCTGACAGCACCGGTTCGCTGTCGCCATAGACGATCGGGTTCTGGTCGCGCACCGCGATGGCAAAGGCGATGCGGATGCCGACATCGCCGGCGGCGCGCGCGATTGCCTTGGCCTCCTCGACCAGCGGCATGGTCCCGCTCGGCCTTGTGTAATGCACCATCATCGCCGCGCAGTCGGCCTGCGCTGCGCGGGCAAACGCCGAAGCCGCGGAGAGATAGGGATCGACCGGCGTGCCGACCACCGTGCGCAGGATCCAGCTCTCCAGCGGCATGCCGACCGCGCCGAAGCTCGACGCGCGCGGGCGCGCGTGGTCGTGGGCGTTGATGAAGGCGGGAAGGATGAGCGAGCGCGGGGCTGTCGCCGGGCCCGTGGCTTCGGAGATATCGGTGATGATGCCGTCGGCGTGACGGAGCACGACGTCGTTGCGGATGCCGTGGTCAGCACCGCAGAACAGACGGGTTGCCGTGACGTTGGTCATCATCGCCTGTCATCTCCGCTTGCGTAACTTCACCTCTCCCGCTCGCGGGGGAGGTCGGATCGCATCGGAGATGCGATCCGGGTGGGGGCTCTCTCCACACATGACTCGCGGAGAGAGCCCCCACCCCGGCCCTCCCCCGCAAGCGCAGGGCTATCGCATATGCTACTTGGCGACCGCGCAAGTGCTTGGCCTCGTGGTTCGAGACGCGCCGCAAGCGGCGCTCCTCACCATGAGGGTCTACTATTGTGCCGCAAAAACAAGACCTCATCCTGAGGAGCCCGCCGGAGGCGGGCGTCTCGAAGGATGGCCGCGAGGGCACCGCCACGAAAAGCGATAGCCCTCCCCCGCAAGCGGGAGAGGGAGAGCACTGCTGATGCGGCGGGAACTTGGCGTCGCTCAATCAATTCGCCGTATACA
Organism: Bradyrhizobium sp. UFLA06-06; assembly: GCF_054820065.1. Lineage (NCBI taxonomy): Bacteria > Pseudomonadati > Pseudomonadota > Alphaproteobacteria > Hyphomicrobiales > Nitrobacteraceae > Bradyrhizobium > Bradyrhizobium sp. UFLA06-06. The sequence continues at coordinate 21,141 of NZ_JADFUD010000030.1, read as the reverse complement.
CCAGTTCCCGCTCGGCACGCGGCGGCAGGAATTCCCGCGAAAACACTTCGGCCGGGGCCGGCGTGCGGGCGAGCTGGTAGCCTTCGACGATGAAGCCGATGGCGCGCGCCATGCGGTCGTCCCTGACGTCGCCGATGCCGATGTCCTTCATCTCCGGCGAGACGATCAGCTTCTCGAACGAATATTGCAGCCGGCGCTTCTCGACATCGACATTGATCAGATTGTCATAGTTCAGCGCCGCCTTCATGGCCGCGTTCTGATCCTTGGCGACCGCGATCGCGCCCTTGTTGATGGCGCGGACGAGTCCGGCCACCGCCTTCGGATTCGACGCGATCAGCTTGCGCGAGACCATCACGCCGTTGGAATAGAGGTCGAGCCCGTAATCGCCGAACGAGAACCATTTGAAGTCCTTGTCGGGGTCCTGGCGGTTCAGCACCAGGTTGAAATAGCTCGTGATGTTGAACACCAGCGCGGCGTCGATGTCGCCCTTGATCAGCATCGGCTCCTGCAGGTTCGGCGCCATGTTGGAGACCTTGATCTTCTCGCCATCGAGCCCGTTCTTGTGCACGAACACCGGCAATAGCCGCGTGGTCGGCGTGCCCTGCGCGCCGCCGAGCGTGTGGCCCTCGAAATCCTTGATCGTCTTGATGCCGCTCGAGTTCTTGGCGACGATCGCGAATGGCGGCTGGTTCCACATCATGTAGACCATGACGGGCGCATCCTGCGGCTTGGTTGCGGCGTTCTGGATGATCGCGTTGACGTCGCCGAAGCCGGCGTCATAGGCGCCCGACATGATGCGCGTCACGGTCGCGCCGGAGCCCTCGCCCTGATCGATCACGACGTTGAGGCCCTCTTCCTTGAAGTAACCGTTGTCCTTGGCGTAGAAGAACGCGGCGTCCGAGCCCTGCGTCTTCCAGCCCAGCGTGAACTTGATGGTGGTGTCCTCGGCGCGCGCGGGACCGGCGATCAGGGCCAATCCCAACAGCGCGGCGCTTACTTTTCTCAGCATCGAGATCTCCTTAAGCTTCATTGCTTGACGGTCGACGAAATGTCTCAAGTGGCGACGACATTGTCCTTGCGCGTCGCCCAGCCGGTGACCTGGCCCTCGATCAGCGAGAACAGGACGTAGAGCGCGACGCCGAGACCGGCGAGCACGAACAGCCCGGCGAACACCAGCGGCACGTTGAAATTGGAGGACGCCGTCATCATGACGTTGCCGATGCCGCGGTTCGAGGCCACGGTTTCCGACAACACGGCGCCGACAAAGGCGTAGGAGACCGCGACCTTCAGCGAGGCGAAGAAGAACGGCATCGTGCGCGGCAGCCCGACATTCCACAGGATGTCGAACTTGCTGGCGCCGAGCGCCTTCAGCACGTCCTCGAGCTCGGGCTCGGTGGTGGCAAGGCCGGTGGCGATGTTGACGACGATCGGGAAGAAGCAGATCGACAGCGAGGTCAACACCGCCGGCACGGTGCCGGAGCCGAACCACAGCACGAAGATCGGCACCACGGCGACCTTCGGGATCGACGAGAAGCCGACCAGCAGCGGATAACAGGTGTCGTAGGCGGTTTTTGACACCCCGATCACGGCACCGAGCGCGACGCCGAGCGCCACGCCGAACACGAAGCCGATCATGGTGGTGACCAGGGTCTGCACGATGTGCGGCCACAGGATCGGGAATTTCTCGAACAGCGTGATGAAGATCTGCGACGGCCGCGGCAACACGAGGTCCGACATCCCCGTCATCAGGCAGAACAGCTCCCAGGCGACGAAAAACAGCACGATCAGGGCGGCGGACCAGGCCTTCTGCCTGATGTCTGACACGGACATGGTCAGGCTCCCTCTCGCGCGGCGGTGCGCGCATCGACGATGAAGGCGCGGAGCTTCTGGTTGAGCGCGACGAAATCCGGCTCGAAGGTCATCGCCACGGTACGCGGACGGGCGAAATCGACCCTGGAGTCGTCGAGGATGCGGCCGGGCCGCGCGCTCATCACGCAGATGCGGCTGGCGAGGAAGCCGGCCTCGCGCAGATCATGGGTGACCAGCAGCACGGTCGGCCTGTGGGTGATCCAGAGCTGCTGGAGGATTCCCCACAGCTCCTCGCGGGTGAACTGGTCGAGCGCGCCGAACGGCTCGTCGAGCAGCAGCATGCGCGGCTCGTGGATCAACGCGCGGCACAGATTGGCGCGCTGGAGCATGCCGCCGGAGAGCTGCCACGGATAGCGGCCGCCAAAGCCCTTCAGCCCGACCTGCTCGAGCAGCGCATTGGCCTTGTCGCGGAATTCGGTCTTGCGCAGCTTGCGGAACTGCGATCGGAACGGCTCGACGATCTTCAGCGGCAGCATGATGTTCTTCTCGATCGTCATCCACGGCAGCATGGTCGGGTTCTGGAACGCCATGCCGACCCGCATCGCGCGCGCCGCGACCTCGCGGCCGCCGACGATGACGACGCCGGTGGTCGGCTGCGCCAGGCCGGAAACCAGCCGCAGGATGGTGGACTTGCCGCAGCCGGACGGGCCGACCAGCGCGACGAACTCGCCGTCGGCGATCCGCAGCGTGGTGGTCGACAGTGCCGGCACGGCGCGGGCGCCGCGGCCGAAGGTGACGGAGGCGTCCGACAGCTCGATCGCGGTCGGCGCGGATCCGGCGGCCATCGGCTCGCCGGCAAATTCGGAGTTTGGTTGCATGCGCATCACGAGCAAAGTGCATGCAAGCCGGATGCCAGCGGCCGTAGCGTTGAAAATCAAAGAGATCGCGCGTTCCGCGCCTCAAAGGCCGGATTCCTTTTGGGCAATCCGTGGCTCAAACTGCATGCAATTCGAGCGCCCGATTGCTTTGGCGGTATGATAAAGAGGCGTTCGAAGCACCTTCGAGAGGGATTCGCGGCAATGGCGGGGCGCGCCGACAGCAGCAAGACGGCTGAATCGTCAGACAAGGTCAGCGTGATCTGCCGCGCGCTGCGGCGCGCGATCATCGAGCAGGCGCTGGAGCCCGGCGCCAAGCTGCCCGAGGATTCGCTCGGCGAGCGCTTCGGCGTCAGCCGCACCATCGCACGGCATGCGCTCGGGCAATTGGCGGCGGAAGGCCTGGTCGAGCTGCGTCGCAACCGCATTGCCGTGGTGGCGACGCCGAGCTGGCAGGAGGCGCGCGATGCCTTCGATATTCGCATCGAGCTCGAGCGGCTGGTGGTGCGGCAGCTGGCGGGCAAGCTGACCAAGGCGCAGATCGCCGAGCTCACAGCGCATGTCGACGCCGAGGATCGGGCCCGCGACGGCACCGATGCGGTGTCGATCCGGCTCGCCACCGAATTCCACATCCTGCTTGCTCACATGACGAACAGCCCGATCCTGGTGCGCTATGTCAGCGAGGTCGCGTACCGCTGCTGCCTGACGCTGTCGCTGTATAGCCGGCCGCATTCGTCGGAATGCGCGATCAACGAGCACCGCGCGATCATCGCCGCGCTGGCGAAAGGCGACGTCGACAAGGTGATGGGGCTGATGCACAGCCATCTGGATTCCGTGGCGACCCGCGCGCTGGTCGCGCCAAGCCCGCAGCGCGGGCGCGATCTGCTGGATATTCTGGCCCCCTATGCCGACGAGGCGAGCGGCGAAAAGGTGGTGAAGCTGCCGAAGGCCGCGCGGCGCTGATGCTCCATCACCGTCATCCTGAGGAGGCCGCAACGCGGCCGTCTCGAAGGATCGACGGCCACCAGCGGGGCCGTTCATCCTTCGAGGCTCGCAAGCGCTCGCACCTCAGGATGACGGGGATAGTTGCTCCGTCTACGTCATTGCGAGCGCAGCGAAGCAATCCATGCCTCCCTGCAAGCGGACAACATGGATTGCTTCGTCGCTTCGCTCCTCGCAATGACGGCAGCGCGCGCCCTACGCCTCGATCCCCCGCTGCACCAAAATCCGCTCGGCGCTGTCGTTCCAGACGTCCATCTTGACGATCTGCCCGCCCCGCACCACGAAGCGGTCGACATAGCGGTTGCCTTCGAACGGCGTGCCGTCGCTCCATTCGCCGTAGAGCGTGCCGACGCTGTAGACGACGGTCTCGTCCGTGCCAGGGCAGACATCGAAGCGATCCATCCTCTTCTTCACCCAGCGATAGCGCTTCGCGTTGAAGGCGGTCGGCCCGCGCGGATGGTCGAATTCGCGCCCGCCGGTGAAGGTGATCAGCGTGCCCGGCTTCATATAGGCCGCGGCCGCATCCGGATCGGGGATCATCGACGCCGTCAGATAGGCCTCGACGATCTCGGCATCGGACATCGGGCGGGCATCGGCTTTGGCGGGTGCGGACATGGGGGGCCTCCGAGGATGATCAGGACTCTACAATCTGGCCGCCAAAGTGTATGCATATTTTTTAGACAATCGAACCATAAACCTGCACACAATCTGGTGCTGCCGATTCCCTGCCCATCCGCTAGGCTGCACCCAACTTGATGTTTCCTCGCCGATGATCGCGAAACCTGCCTTCGACCTGGTCTTCCGCAATGCCGTGACGCGCAGCTCTGCCGCCGCGGTCGATATCGGCATCGCCGGCGGCCGGATCGCCGCGATCGCGCCGCGCCTCGTGTGCGAGGCGGTCGAAGTCGACCTCAACGGCCGGCTGGCGTTGCCCGGCTTCGTCGACACCCATATCCATCTCGACAAGGCCTGCCTGCTCGGCCGCTGCGGCCACGATCACGCAAGCCTCGGCGAGGCAATCCGCGCGGTGTCGGCGATGAAGCGCGACTTCACGGTCGAGGATGTCTATGCGCGCGGCTCAAAAGTGATCGAGCGCGCGATCACGGCAGGGACGACGCGGATGCGAACGCATGTCGAGATCGACCCGCGGATCGGGCTGCGCGGTTTCGAGGCGGTCAAGGCGCTGAAGCGCGACTACGCCTGGGCGCTCGACCTCTCGCTTTGTGTCTTTCCGCAGGAGGGCTTGACCAACGACCCCGGCGCCGACGAACTGCTGGTCGCGGCGCTCAACGACGGTGCCGAGGCGGTCGGCGGCTGCCCCTATGTCGACAGCGATCCGAGCGCGCATATCGCGCGCATCTTCGACCTCGCGCAGGAGTTCGACGTCGATGTCGACCTCCATCTCGATTTCGACCTCGATCCCTCCTGGTGGCACATGGAGGAGGTCTGCCGGCAGACCGAACGGCGCAACTATCACGGGCGCGTCGCGATCGGGCATGCCACCAAACTCTCCGCGCTGCCGCCTGATCGGCTGAAGGCGGCGAGCACGCGCCTCGCCGAGGCCGGTGTCGCGGTCACCGTGCTGCCCGCGACCGATCTCTATCTGATGGGACGCGACGCCACCCACAACGCGCCGCGCGGGCTGACCGCCGCGCACCGGCTCGTCGCGGACGGGGTGCTGTGCTCGGTCGCGACCAACAATGTGCAAAATCCCTTCACGCCGTTCGGCGATGCGTCGCTGCTGCGGATGGCCAATCTCTACGCCAATGCGGCGCATGCCGGAATCGGCGAGTTCGAGGCCTGCCTCGATCTCGTCACCGGCCTGCCGGCGCGGCTGATGAACCTGAAGGATTACGGCATCGCGGTCGGCAACCCCGCCGACATCGTCGTGCTCGACACCGACAGCGGAACCAACGCGATCGCCGAACTGCCCGACGTGCTGATGGGCTTCAAGCGCGGCCGCAAGACCTTCGAACGCCAGCGCCCGACGCTGTTCCGGCCGTAGACCCGAACACTTTCTCCCCGTCATCCCCGCGCAAAGGCTTCGCCTTTGTCGCTGGAGGAGCCGCGAAGCGGCGTCTCGAAGGATGCACGGCCCCGTGAGATCCACGCGGAAGGAGCCGGGCCGTCGCCCTTCGAGGCTCGCTCCGCTCGCACCTCAGGGTGACGGTTCGGTAGCATCGAGCCGCCACCGACGACTGCGTGCCGCAGCACCGACCTGCGCGCATTGTCGCCTTGCCCTGGCGCGAATTGACGCCCTCGCCGATCCGTTGTTGGTACTTCCCAACACCAACAAACAGCCGGGCAGGAAACCATGAGCAAATCCACCACAATCAAAAGCGTCGAGACGCTCGCCTGCGATGCCGGCTGGCGGAATTATCACTTCGTCAAGGTGACGACCACGGACGGGCTGGTCGGCTGGAGCGAATATGACGAGGGTTTTGGCGCGCCCGGCGTGACCGCGGCGATCGAGCGGCTATCGGCGCGGGTCGTCGGCAAGAACGCGTTCGAGCACGAGCGGATCTATGTCGAGCTGTTCGCCGCGACGCGCCCTGCCGCCGGCGGCGTGGTGGCGCTGGCGCTCGGGGCGATCGAGAACGCGCTGCTCGACGTCAAGGCCAAGGCGCTCGGCGTGCCCTGCTACGACCTGCTCGGCGGCAAGATCCGCGACCGCGTGCGGGTCTACTGGTCGCATTGCGCGACCTGGCGCATCAATCATCCCGACTGGTACAAGCCGGCGATCACCGATCTCGACGGCGTCAAGGCGATCGGGGCCGAGGTGCGCGAGAAGAAATTCACGGCGATGAAGACCAACATCTTCGTCTACACCGACGGCAAGCCGCAAGGCTGGCGCCCGGGCTTCGGCTCGCCGTTCCAGCCCGAGATCAATATCGACCGCACTGTGCTGCGCAATCTCTGCATGCATCTGGAGGCGATCCGCGACAGTGCGGGGCCGGATGTCGATCTCCTGCTCGACCTCAACTTCAACGCCAAGACCGAGGGGTATCTGAAAATCCTGCGCGCCATCGAGAAGATGGACATGTTCTGGGTCGAGATCGACACCTTCAATCCGCAGGCGCTCGGCTATATCCGCCGCCAGAGCCCGCACCCGATCTCGTCCTGCGAGACGCTGCTCGGCCTGCGCGAATTCCTGCCCTATTTCACCGAGCAGGCGATGGATGTTGCGATCATCGACACGCCGTGGAACGGGGTCTGGCAATCGATGAAGATCGCCGCCGCCGCCGAGCATTTCGAGGTCAACGTCGCGCCGCATAATTTCTACGGCCACCTCTGCACCATGATGAACGCGCATTTCTGCGCCGCGGTGCCGAACCTGCGCATCATGGAGACCGACATCGATCGGCTGGCCTGGGACCACGAGCTGTTCACCCACGTGCCGGAGTTCGTCGACGGTCATCTCGTGATCCCGGATCGTCCGGGCTGGGGCACCGAGCCGAACGAGGAAGGCCTCCGCGCCCATCCGCCGAAGAACAAGGGCGGGTTGTTGAATTACGGGTTGAAGAAGTAAACTCTCTCCACACCGTCGTCCCGGCGAAAGCCGGGACCCATAACCACCGCTGCGTGGTGTGAAAAGGATTGTTGCCCCAGCGACGCACAAACAACTGAGAGTTGGGGTAATGGGTCCCGGCCTTCGCCGGGACGACGCATAACCCAGCTGGGCGCCCTCAATTATCCTCGCGCACTGCCGTGAACGCGCTGTCGATCACGTCGCCGATCGGCTGCCAGGCATTGCCGTCGAACTGCACCAGCCGCATCTGCTTGATCGGGCGGAAGTCCTTCGGTCCGGTGTTGATCACGATCCCGGGCAGCGCGATCGGGCTCTGGTAGTCCTTCAGCGACGCAGCCTGCCGCATGATGTTCTCGCGCGACAGATCGTCGCCGCACTGGCGCAGCACCTGCATCAGCGTATCCGCGGCGGCGTAGCCGAACACGGCGTAGATGTCGTCCTTGTCGCCGTCGGGGTAATACTTGTCCATGAAGGCGAGCCACGCCTTGATCTGCGGATCGTCCTTCCAGGAGGCATCGCCGGCATCCTTGAGGAACGAGGTCGAGATCACGCCGAGCGAATTCTGCAGGCCTGCCGGCCGCAGCGCGCTGGCGATCGAGGCCGACGCATTGTCGAGGATGAACACCGGATGCCAGTCGAGGTCCGCAGCGACGCGGATCGCGCGCGCCGCGATCGCCGGCGCGCCGTCAAACACCAGGATATCGGCGCCGGAGTTCTTCAGGATTCCGATCTGGTTCTGGATCGCGGTCTCCGACGCGTCGAAGGCGAGATCGGCGACGATCATGCCGGCGGTGTCGCCGAGCCCCTCCTGCAATCCCTTGAACAGGTCGCGGCCGAACTGATCGTTCTGCCAGAGCACCGCGATCTTGCGCGAGGGATAGGCCGCCTGGATATAGTTGGCGTAGATCCGCCCCTCGGCGCGGAAGGTCGGCTGCCAGCCCATGGTCCAGGGAAAGGTCACAGGATGCGCCCACGCCTCGTCGCCGGAGGCGACGAACAGCTGCGGCACCTTGTTCTCGTTGAGGTACTTCCGCACGGCGAGATTGCTCGGCGTGCCGAACGAGCCGAACATCAACAGCACGTCCTTCTTCTCGACGAGATCGCGGGTCTGCTCCATCGCAATCTTCGGATTGGAACTGTCATCGACCGAGACGAACCTGACCTTGCGGCCGTTGATGCCGCCGTGCTCGTTGACCATGTCGAAATAGGCCGCCTCCGCCCGCCCGATGGTCGCGAACGCCGCGAGCGGCCCGGTGTAGGGCATGACATTGCCGATGCGGATCTCGTTGCCGGCCGCCGTCTGCGCCTGCTGCGCGCGCAACGGCGCCGCCGCGAGGACAGCTGCGAGGACGAGAGATATCGAAAGCGCCGTTTGTCTTTTTGTTTGCATCAATATCGCCACAAACGCCGGCGGCTGGCCGGCGCTCCTCCCGAGCGAGCGGAGTTTATCGCCCAAGCCAATGCCGGAAAAATGAAATGTTGATGGCGGACCGATACTCTTCTTACCTTCCCCGCCTGCGGGGTCGAGACGAGCGGAGCTCGCTCTTAGGTCGGATTGCATCGAAGGTGCAATCCGGGTGGGGGCTGCTTCCACATAGAGAGGGTCGTTTTGCGGCGAGACCCCACCCCAACCCTCCCCCGCAAGCGCAGGGCTATCGCATTTCGTGGCGGTGTCCTCATGGCCATCCTTCGAGACGCCCGCCTTCGGCGGGCTCCTCAGGATGAGGTCTTGTTTTGCGGCACAATAGTAGACCCTCATGGTGAGGAGCGCCGCTTGCGGCGCGTCTCGAACCACGAGGCCAAGCACTTGCGCGGTCGCCAAGGGGCATATGCGATAGCCCTGCCCGCAAGCGGGAGAGGGAGCGCAGTTCCCGCATGGCGATCAACGCAATGTTATATCGAGCCAGCCGAGCGGGTTGACGGCGACGCGGTCACCGCTGTCGACCAGGACGGTCGTGGTTTCTGCCTCAATGATCACGGGACCGGCGAGCGCTTGGCCCGGACTGAGATCGTCGAGCGCGTAGACCGGCACCTCGCGCCAGGCACCGAACCAGGCCTGCCGCTTGCCGCGCGGCGCGCAGGGCGCAGCCGAGCTGGCCTTTCCGGCATCACTGCTGCCGCGCGCCACCTTGCCGACCGCGGCGACGCGGGCGTTGACGAACACCACCTCCTGCCCGCGCGAGGCATAGGTGTAGAGCTCCTCGTGGCGGCGATGGAAGCGCTCCTCGATCTGCGCAACCAGGTCGGCGGCATCGAGATCGAGCTCGCCGAGCGGCACGTCGATCTCGAACACCTGCTCGCCGTAGCGCATCTCGGCCGAGCGCTCGATGGCGATATCGCCCTTGAACCAGTCGCGCAGCCGCCCCGCCGCCTGCTCTTCCAGCCCGGCGAACAAGGCACGAACCTCATCGGCGGAAATCCGGCTCGTGCCGTAACGGGTGCGGCTGACCTCGTAACGCAGATCGCTGGTCAGCATGCCCCAGGCCGAAAGTACGGAAGCGACCGTCGGCACGATGATGCGCTTGATCTCGAGCTCGCGCGCGACCTCGGCGGCGTGCATGCCGGCGGCGCCCCCGAAGCTGAGCAACGCGAATTTGCGGGGATCGACGCCGCGGCGCAAGGTCATCAGACGGATGCCGTCGGCCATCTTCAGATTGATCATCTTGTAGATGCCGGCGGCGGCCTCGATCCGCGACAGCTCGAGCGCTGCGGCGATCCGGTCCACCGCCGTCTCCGATGCTGCACGATCGAGCGGCCGCGCGCCGCCCATGAAGGCGGCGGCATCGAGATAGCCGAGCACGACATTGGCATCGGTGACGGTGGCGGCGGTGCCGCCATTGCCGTAGCAGGCCGGCCCCGGCACCGAGCCCGCGCTCTCCGGCCCGACCCGCAGCGTGCGGCCGCCGTCGACGCTCGCAATCGAGCCGCCACCGGCGGCGATGCTGGCGATATCGAGGCTGCGCAGCGCAATGCGCTGGCCCGCGAGCATGCCGTCGGCCGACAGCGAGGCCTGGCCATCTGCGATCAGCGAGATGTCGGTCGAGGTGCCGCCCATGTCGAACGGCACGAGGTCGGGAATTCCGAGAAGATCCGCGCAGCGGCGGCTACCGGAAATGCCGCCGGCCGGCCCCGACAGCACGGTGCCTGCCGCGAGCCGCGAGGCTTCCTCCACCGGCGCCATGCCGCCATGCGACAGCACGACGAACAGCGAGCCCGCAAAGCCGGCTTCCGCGAGGCTGCGCTCCAGATTGGTGAGATAGCGCCGCACCGTCGGCGCGACATAGGCGTTCACGATGGTGGTCGAGACGCGCTCATACTCCTTGATCTGCGGCAGCACATCACTCGAGCGCGACACGCTGACGTCGGACAGTTCCTTCGCCAGCTGCTCGACGGCGGCGAGCTCATGCGCCGGGTTGAGATAGGCGTGCAGAAAGCAGACCGCGACGGAATTCGCACCCGAGCGTTTCACCTCGGCGATGACATCGCCGAGCGCTGTGGCATCGAGCGCAACCGCGGCGCTGCCGTCGGCCTTCAGCCGCTCGCGCACGCCAAAGCGGCGCTCGCGCGGCACCAGCGGCTCCGGCGGCGGCGTGCGCAGATCGTAGCGGTCCGGCTTCAGCCCCTCGCGCATCTCGACGACATCGCGGTGTCCCTCGGTGGTCAAGAGCGCAACCCTCGCGCCCTTCCGCTCGAGCAGCGCATTGGTCGCAACCGTCGTGCCGTGCACCAGCCGATCGGTCGCGGCGAGCATCGCCGCGCGCGTCACGCCGAGGCGGCGCGCCAGCTCTTCCAGTCCCGCCATGACGCCGATCGACTGATCGGCCGGCGTGGACGGCGATTTCGCGAACACGGTGCGCCCGGTTTTGTCAGTTGCAACCAGGTCGGTGTAAGTGCCGCCGACGTCGACCCCAATCGTGTACATCGCTGCCCTACACCGCTTTCGAAACCAAACCTTGCGCAAGGTCGCGCGCCCGCGCTTCCGCCGAGCGTTTCTCCGGCGGACCCCAGCCGCCGCCGCCGGAGGACCGGATCTCGAGGCAGTCGTCCGGACGAAGCTCGATGCCAACCTCCTTGGTCTTCAGCACGCGCGGCTCGCGTCCTTCCGAGAGCAGCCGGTAGTGATGCGGCTCGCCATCCTTGCCGCCGAGCATGCCGCAGGGACCATGGCGCGCGCCGTCGCCGGCGGTGTTGCCCTTGGCCGACTTTTGCGTCTCCAGCACCATGTCGAGCGCGACGCCAAGCCCGCCGCGATGCTGGCCGTCGCCGCCGGAGTCCGGCCGGAATTCGTGCTGGCGGAAATGCAGGGGAAAGCGCACCTCTGCCACCTCGATGCTGCCGAATTTGAGTCCGCCGACCGAGTGCCATTCGCCGATCGACGAATAGCCGTCGCCGCCGGGCGAGGCGCCGCCGCCGGGCCGTGCCTGGAACATGTGCCAGATGAAATTGCGCCCGTTGCGCGGATCCTCACCCTGGATCGCGATGCGGAAGCGGCGGCCCCACCCGCCCATCACGCGATCCGGACAGGACGCCGACATCGCCTTGATGATGGCTTCGACGATCTCGTTGGAGGGATGGCTGGTGCACAAGGTGACGGGACGGCCGGGATCGGCCCAGACAATCGTGCCCTGCTTCGCCACCACCTTCAGCGGCCGCAGCGCGCCGGTGTTCTTGGGAATGTCGGCGTCGATCAGATAGGCAAAGGCCATCGCGACCGCCGCCTGCATGTTGGCGTGGGAGGAATTGACGAAGCTGGTCGACTGCGGATCGGAGCCGGTGAGATCGACTTCGATGTCACTGCCCTTCTTGGTCACCTTGGCGGCGATCTTGATGTCGGTGCGGCCGTGGCCATCATCGTCGAGCAGCGCCTCGCCGTAGAACACGCCGTCCTTCCAGGTCGACACCACGGCGCGGGTCTGCTGCTCGGTCGCGTCCAAAATCGCCTCGATCGCGGCTTCGACCGTCTCCGCGCCGAACTCGCTGAACAGTTTTGCGACGCGCCGCTCGCCGAGATGCGCGGCCCCCAGCATCGCCGCGAGGTCGCCGCGGAATTCGCGGGGGTTGCGGATGTTCAAAGCCAGCAGATCGAGCAGATCCTCGCGCGGCTTGCCGGCCTCGTAGAGCTTGATCGGCGGAATGCGAATGCCTTCCTGATAGATCTCGGTGGCGGCTGGATTGTAGGCGCCGTGGGTGGCGCCGCCGATGTCGCTCTGATGCGCGCGCACGATGGTCCAGAGCAGTCTTTTTCCCCCATCGAATACCGGCACGAATGCGGTCAGGTCAGGCAGATGGCTGCCGCCCTGATAAGGATCGTTGAGCAGGATGACGTCGCCGGGCGCGACATCCTTGAAGCGCTCCTCCACCGCCAGCGTCGCCCAGGGCAAGGCGCCGACATGAACCGGAATGTGGTCGGCCTGCGCGATCAGCCGGCCGTTGGTGTCGCAGATCGCCAGCGAGAAATCGCGGCTGGAATTGAGGATCTGCGAATAGGAGGTGCGAAGCATGGCTTCGCCCATCTCCTTCACGATCGACGACAGGCGGTGCTGGACGACGGAGCGGGTGATCGGATCGATCTTGGCGGACATCTTGGCCTTCTTGGCGCGAGCGACTTGCGCAGGGAGGATCGAGGAACCGGTCGATCGGAACCGGAATTCCCTCTTATAGCCAGTGGCTTGCCGATCGCAAACCGGCTGGCTCGGCCGAAACGGATCATTCCGTCGATCAGCAAGTCGTGATCGAGAAGAACCTGCCCCGCGACGGAATAGAACTCACGCTGCTGCGTCCCACCCATGCAAGCCGGCCCCTGAGGCCGGACCGTTCGGCTTTCCCGACAACTCCCAGGGTGAACGCAAATGCTTCCTCGATTCCTTAAGTCCGCCCTCGCACCGCTCGGCGCGTGCGTCGTGCTCGCCCTCGCCGCCGCGGCGGCTGCTTTCGCGCATGACGACCATCATGCGGCGCAGGGCGCGCAGACCGCAGAGGAGAGCGCCTTCCTCGCCGAAAACGACGCGGCGATGACCAAGATGATGAATGACATGGCGGCCAAGCCGAGCGGCGACATCGACCGCGACTTCGTCGCGATGATGGCGCCGCATCATCAGGGCGCGATCGACATGGCGGTGATCGAGCTCCGCTACGGCAAGAACGAGCAGCTGCGCCGGATCGCGCAGGAAATCATCATCGAGCAGCGGCAGGAGATCGACGCCATGAAGCTCGCGATCGGCGAGCCGGTGACGGCATCCGCGCCGGCCCCGACGCAGCCGGGCCCGGCGCCCGCCGCAGCCCACGATCACGCGGCACACGATCACATGAACATGTCCCACGAAATGAAGAACTAGGAGCCTTAAACGATGAACCGTAAAATCCTGAAGTGCCTGCTGGCGACGACCGTGCTGGCGATGTCGAGCTCCGCCTTCGCCGGCCAGGCGCCGGGGGCGGCATCCTCGCCCGACATTGCGGTCAGCCATCACGATCGCGTCTACGCCGCCGAGCAGTTCTCCAACACGGTGTCGGTCACCGACCCGACCGACAACAAGCTGCTCGGCGTGATCCGGCTCGGCGATCCGCAGCCGGGGAATTTCAGCCCGCTCTACAAGGGCCAGGTGCTGGTGCACGGCATGGGCTATTCGCCCGACCACCACACGCTCGCAGTGGTCTCGATCGGGTCGAACTCGGTGACCTTCATCGACACGGCGACGAACTCGGTCAAGCACGTCACCTATGTCGGACGCTCGCCGCACGAGGCCTTCTTCACGCCCGACGGCAAGGAAGTCTGGGTCACCGTGCGCGGCGAGAATTACATCTCGGTCATCGACGCGCAGAGCTTCAAGGAAACGACGCGCATCGAGGTGCCGGCCGGACCGGGCATGCAGATATTCTCGCCGGACGGCAAGTACGGCTACATCTGCTCGTCGTTTAATCCGGAGACCGACGTGGTCTCGGTCGCAGACCATCAGATCGTCGCGAAGGTGAAGCAGGAAAGCCCGTTCTGCCCGAACATCGCGGCCTCGCCCGATGGCGACCAGGTCTGGTTCACGCTGAAGGATGTCGGCAGGACGCAGGTGTTCAACGCCAAGCCGCCGTTCAACCTGGTCAAGACCATCGACACCGGCCCGATCACCAACCACGTCAATTTCGCCAGGATCTCAAAGGGGACCTTCGCCTATGTGACCATCGGCGGCACCAACGAGGTCAAGGTGCTTCGAACCGATGATTTCTCGCAAGTCGCGACCATCCCCGTCGGCAATCTGCCGCACGGCGTCTGGCCGTCCGGCGACGGCACGCGGGTCTATGTCGGTCTCGAAAATGCCGACGCGCTGGCCGCGATCGACACCGCGACCAACAAGGTGATCGCCAACATCCCGATCGGCCAGGCGCCGCAGGCCATAGCTTACGTACCGAACGCCGCGCCGAATCCGGATGACCGCCAGAACCTGCAGGCCCTCGGCGTCGCCGGCCAGGCCGCTCACCTTGCGCTCGCGCCGAAAAAACAAGCCAAGGGCGAGAAGCCGCCGACCAGCGTCTCGCTGTTCGATCAGGGGCTGATCCAGGTGCTGCAGGCTTCCGTGACCGGGCTCGAGCCGAAGCAGCACTACGTGCTAGGCTTGGCCGAACACGCTGACGGCGGTGGCATGGTGGAGCCGCTGGCGGCCTTCATGACCAATCCGGCCGGCTCCGCCATTGTCAACGTCACCGGACCGATCCGCCAGATCGTGCAGAGCGCAGCCAGGACGGAGCGGCGTTACCTCGTCATCGCATCCGGCGAACCGGCGAAGCTCGGAGCGGTCATGCAGGTGCAAGCGCCATGAGCGACATGCTGCACCAGATCGAGCCGGTCATCCCGGCGCTGCGCCGCTACGCGCGTGCGCTGGTCCGCAACCACGTGGCCGCCGACGATCTGGTGCAGGACTGCCTGGAGCGCGCCGTTGGCCACTGGCACCAGCGGCGCGACACCGGCAGTCCACGGTCATGGCTGTTCGCCATTCTGCACAACCTTGCCGTCAACCAGTTCCGCAGAGCGTCCGCTCGCGCCCGGCACGTCGCCATCGACGAGGCGGGTGAGCACGAGCTCGGACAGGATGCGGTGCAGGAGCAGAAACTGATGTATCAGGACGTGCTCGGGAAGCTCGGGAAGCTTCCCGACGAGCAGCGCGCCGTGCTGCTGCTGATCGCCGTCGAAGACCTGACCTACGCGGAGGCCGCCAAGGTGCTCAACATTCCCGTCGGCACCGTGATGTCGCGCCTCTCGCGGGCACGCGAGAAGCTGCAGCAGGAGCTGGAAGGGCCCGCGGATAACCAGCACAGGAACGTCGTACAGTTGCGGAGCATCCCATGAGCAATCGTCCCATCTCGGAAGACGATCTGCACGCCTATGTCGATCACGCGCTCGAGCCCGAGCGCCAGGCCGAAGTCGCCGCCTATCTGGAGAGCCATCCGGATGTGGCAAAGCGCGTCGCTTCCTTTTCCGATCAGCGCTGCTGGTTGCGCTCGGCCCTCGCACCGATTGCAGAGGAGCCGCTGCCGCCACAACTCAATTTATCAAGGATCATCGAGAGCAAGCGCCGCCGCCCCGCCCCGTTTCGCTGGGCGATCGCGGCGACGCTGATGCTTGCAATCGGCGGCGTCGGCGGATGGGCGCTCCGTGGCGCGACCGAAGGGCCCGCCGTCGGCCTTGCCGCGCTCGCCCAGGAAGCGAGCGATTCCTACAAGGTGTACGCCTCCGATCGCACCCGGCCGGTCGAACTGCGCGACAGCGCCGAGCTTGTGCAGTGGGTCTCCAACAGGCTGCGTCAACCGGTCAAGCTGCCGGATCTGACGAAGTCGGGATATCGCTTGATGGGCGGACGGGTGGTGCCGACCGCACATGGTCCTGCGGCCATGTTCATGTACGACGACGATCGCGGCGAGCGGCTCGTGGTTCTCACCCGTCCGATGACGTCGGACCAGAACGCGCCGATGGCCGCGCATTCGGGTGGCGACGTCGCGGGCTTCTCGTGGGCCGACGGCGGTACGGGCTACTCCCTGGTGGGGCCGCGCGGGGCCGATTCCCTGCGGCCGCTTGCCAACGAGATTCGCAAGCAGGCGCAGACGATCTGATCGGAACGGAGCGCTAGGGCCTGGTGTAAATCAGGAACAGCACGATCCCGATCACCAGCGCGCCGGCGATGAACAGCAGCACCGCGGGCAGCCCGAACAGCGCCGCAACGCCGGCGGTGCTGGATTGCAGCAGCGCTGCGCCGAGGAAGAACGCGAGATTGACCGAGGACAGCGCCTTGCCGGTGTTCTGTGCGGCGACAAGCTGGCGCGTCATGCCGTAGATCAGCGGCTGCGCCGACGTCGCGAGCCCGATCAGGATCAATAGCACCAGGTCATATTGCGTCGGCATCACGGCAACGCCGAACAGGTTCGAGACCGGGAAATGCGGTGCCCCGGCCGCCATCAAGACGAGCAGCAGCGCAGCAATGGCATGCGTCACCGCCACCATGGCGCGGCGGTGCCCGAACTTGCGATCGAAGGCGCCGATGCAGGCCGGGCCGACGATCATCGCCAGCGTGAACAGGCCGAGCACATTGCCGGCTTCGATCCGGCTCAGCCCTTTCTCATCCATCAGCCACGGCCCGCCCCACAAACCGCGCAAGGTCAGCGACGCGCCGAGCGACACCAGCGACAGCGCGATCAGGCCGCGCAGGCCGCGCGACATGCCGAGCCGCAGCACCTCGGCCATCTGGTGCAGCGGCGAGGAATCGTCCGCATGCGCCGCCGGCTGCCGCGGCACCAGCGCGAACACCGCGATCAGCACGACAATGCCGAAGCCGGCCGAAACCCAGAAACCGGCGCGCCAGCCGAACTGATCGACCACGAAGGCCAACGGGCTTGCCGACAGCAGCATCCCGATATTGCCGATCGAGAGGATCAGGCCGGACCACAGGCCGAACTTCGCCGCCGACATCTGCTTGGCCGCGAGCGTCATCGGGCACATCAGCATGCCTGAAGTGGCGACGCCGAGCATCAGCTGGCCAAGCACGAAGCTCGCGGGCCCCGTCGCCAGCGCCGAGACCAGCGTGCCGATCACAGTTCCGGCGAGCAGGCTCAGCGACACCGGCCGCACGCCGAAACGATCCATCGCGGCGCCGACCGGGATTTGCGAGGCGGCAAAGGAGAAATGATAGATCGAGGTGAGGCTCGCCAGGGCCTGCGGCGAGGTGCCGAAATCCGACGCCATCAGATCGAGGCTGATCGCCGGAATGGTCCGCAGCAGCGTCGACAGCATGTGGCCGGAGGCCAATGCCAGAAGTGCAAGCACCAGGGCGCGGAACCCGATCCCCGCCTCTTCCTTCGTCACCACGCCGTCCACGAATCGCCTCTTCCCCGAGCGGTTTGGCGACGGGCGTAACATTATTGGGCGGATGGTGCCAAGTTTGAGGGCAGAGTGACCTTCTGCGCTCCACGCACCGTCATGGCCGGGCTTGTCCCGGCCATCCACGTCTTTCTTCGCGCGGAGCCCAAGACGTGGATGCCCGGGACAAGCCCGGGCATGACGAATTTATGGGAAGCGCGTCCCTTACTGCTTATGGAACACCAGCGTGCGCAGCTCGATGCTCTCGCGCGGCGCGGCGTCCGCGGGCGTGGTGGGATCGACAAACGCCGTATGCGGCCCGAACCGCGTCCGGCCGTCGGTCGCCGAGTCGTAGCATTTCAGCAGGATCGCCTCGTCCGGCGTCATCTCGGGAATGTAGAACCAGCGATGGTTCGGGTTGTACTTCACCGAATAGGTCTCGCCGCTGCGGTTTGGATATATCAGGTCGGAGGCGATCAGATCCTCCGGCGCCACTGTCGTACCGTCGGCCATCGCAAGCGGTGAATCGCGCAGAGGCCCGCGGATCGGGCGCCACAGATTGATCACCTGGACGCGGCCCTTGACCAGTTGCTCGGCCTCGTCGGGCAGGTGCTCGAACACCCGGTTGTGGCCGGAGAGAGCGGTCTGGTCGACATGGACGCGGGTCGCCGGCTGGCGCGGTCCGCCGCCGCGAATATCAGCTGCGCCCTCGACGCGCTTGCGCACGGTGTGATCGAAGATGAAGACGCGATCCGCCTTCAGCGTCGCCTTGAGGAAGGCTTCGACGGCCGGGTAGTAGACGTTGCGGACTTCGTTGTCGTCGTAATAGTCCTTCACGCTGGTCGGATGCTTGACCAGCGCAAAACCCTCGCGATCGAGCGAGAAGCTGTCTGATATCAGGCGCCCGTCAAAGATCGGAACATTGTGGGCTTCGGGCAGCGCGGTGGATTTGGGTTCGCCGGGCGGCGGATCGAAGGCGTAGGTCCGGGGCTTGCCCGGCGTCGGCGCGAGATAATTCAGTTCAGCGGTCACAAACGGCAGCGACTCGATGCGAGTTTGTTGAAGGCCCATGGTGATCTCCCGGACTCGATTGTTCGTCCTTTTGATCTTGGCGGCGCCGGGCGGGGTGGCAAGGTCGTGGCGAAAATAGCAACGTTGCGGTTTTGGAATGTGCCAAACGGGGAAAATCCTTGCCGCGCGGCAGCCCGCGGACGAATGGATGTTTTGAATCACGGGTTCGTTAGCGGTGCAATAGTGCGGAGTTGAATCGCTTCCGCGCAGACGGTCCACATCTCCGACTTGCAGGGCCGCCGCAGGTGCGCTGGCAAAATATCGAAAACAACCCCATGCAAAGGAGCTCGCGGCTGCCGGCCTTCGACGGGGCAGCTTGACACGTCGGGCAAATCAGGAATACATTTCCAATATTCCGAAATCGTGTAAGCACCCGTCGTCCTGGCGAAAGCCAGGACCCATTACCACCGAATTTGATAGTGAGCGGGATCGCCGCCCCAGCGTCGTACAACAACTGCCATCCGGGATAATGGGTCCTGGCTTTCGCCAGGACGACGCTGGTGTCGCTTGCAAATTGCCTACAGTCCCGCGCCCTTCTCGACCGCGGTGCCAAACGAGCGATCGACGATGTCGGCGGCGTTGATCTTCTGCCTTATCAGGCCCCAGCGGTCGTAGAGGTCGATGGTCTTCTGCTCGTCGGCCACCACGCCGTCGTCGATCGGCGCGATGCGGATCCTGGCGCGGGTCAGCCAATTGAGCGGCACCGCGGGCGGGATGTTCATCAGCCTGCCCCAGGTCGCGGCGTAGCCCTCGACATTGTTCTGCGACCAGGCGCGCGCGGCGGCGAGGCGACGCACGAAATCCTCCAGTTGGGCGCGCTTGTCCTTGATCGCATCGGGCGTTGCGACCTGGAAGCCGAGCCCGGGCGTGATGCCGTCGGCCGTGATGACGCGGCGCGACTTGAACAGCACCTCTTCCTGGCTGACATAGGGCTCCCAGGTCGACCAGGCGTCGACCGCGCCCTGCGTGTAGGCGACCTTCGCATCCGACGGCGCGAGGAACACGATCTGCACGTCGTTTGCCTGCCAGCCCTTCGATTCCAGTGCCGCCAGGATCAACTGATGGCCGATCGAGCCGCGGCCGGTCGCGATCTTCTTGCCGCGCAGATCGTCAAAACTCTTGATCGCGGAGTTTTCCGGCACCAGCACCGCGAGCCCGTCGCGCGACTGCCGCACCGCCGCAATCGCCTTGACCGGAATTTTTGCGGCCGCCGCGAAGGTGAACGGCGCGTCGCCGACCAGGCCGGTGTCGATCGCGCCCGCCCCAAGCGCCTCCAGTAGCGGCGCGGCAGCGGCGAACTCCTTCCACTCGATCTTGTAGGGGACGTCCTTGAGCACACCGGCCGCTTCCATCACGGCCTGCGAATTGCCCTTCTGGTCGCCGACGCGCAATGTGGTCTGCGCGGCGGCGCCATCGACGGCGGCGAGCGCAAGCGCTGCCGCAACAATGAGACGGATCATTCGGCGGCAATCCCCCGCTGCTGGTCGCGCGCTTCGATCAGCTTGCGGGTCAGCGGGATCAGCGCACGGCCGTAATCGATCGCATCGACCAGTGGATCGAAGCCGCGGATCAGGAAGTGGCTGACGCCGAGATCGTAATAATCGCCGAACACCTCGGCGACCTGCTCGGGCGTGCCGACCAGCGCGGTGGTGTTGCTGTTGGCGCCCGTCAGTTTGGCGATCTCGGTCCACAGCCGCTTGTCGATGCGCGTGCCTTGATCGGCGAGTGCCAGCAGCCGCTTGGCGCCGTCGGTCGCGTGGTTGGGACGGCGATAGCCGGTCTGGTCCTGCAGTGCGGTGGCGCGCTCGAGGATATGTTCCGCCTTCTTCCACGCCTTCTCCTCGGTGTCGGCGAGGATCGGCCGCACCGACAGGCTGAAGCGCGGCGTCGGCCGGCCGTGCCTGGCAGCTGCCGCGCGCACCCGCGCGGTGACGTCGCGCACCTGCGCGTAGGACTCGCCCCACAGCGCGAAGGTGTCAGCGTGCTTGCCCGCGACCTCGACCGCGGCGTCCGAGCCGCCGCCGACGAAGGTGTAGATGCCACCCCTCTGCAACGGCTTCACCTGCGAGAAGCCGTTCTCGACGTTGTAATACTTGCCGCTGTAGTTGAACGGCTTCTCGCTGGTCCATTCCAGCCGCACCACGTCGAGGAATTCGCTGGTGCGGGCGTAACGCTCGTCCTTGTCGTCAAGCGTGTTGCCGTCCTGGCGCAGCTCGATGGCGTTGCCGCCGGTGATGACGTGCAGCGAGACGCGGCCGCCATAGAATTGATCCAGGGTCGCAAGCTGGCGCGCCAGCAGCGTTGGCGCGGTGAAGCCCGGGCGCTGCGCGATCATCACCTTGAGCTGCTTGGTGATGGTCAGGACATGCTGCGCGACCTGCAACGCATCCGGCGTGGTGGAGTGGAACGCCAGCAGCGCGCGATCGAAACCGGCGAGCTCATGGGCCTTGGCCACCGTCTCGATATAGGGCGGATCGAGCACGGGCCCGGCGCGGACGATGGTCTCGGAGGCATTGTTGTTG